>NZ_JBJGYL010000034.1:0-43413 GCF_054049975.1 Geodermatophilus sp. SYSU D01119
GGTGGCCGGTCCCGCACCGGCCACCGGGACCCGCCCCAGCCGTACCCCCCATCCGTCGCACCCGACACCGTCGTCCCGGGAGACCCCATGTCCGCATCGACCACACCCGCTGCCGTCACCGCCCCACCGCCGGCAGCGCCGGTCGACCAGAGCCGGTTCCGCACCCTGCTCGGCGCCGGCGTCGGCAACACCCTCGAGTGGTACGACTGGAGCGTCTACGCGATCTTCGCGCCCTTCTTCGCCGCCCAGTTCTTCATCAGCGACGACCGGACCAGTGCGCTGCTCTCGACGCTGGCCATCTTCGCGGCCGGCTTCCTCATGCGGCCGATCGGCGGCTTCGTCTTCGGCTGGCTGGCCGATCGGCGGGGCCGCCGCTATGCGCTGACCACCTCCATGATCACCATGGCCCTCGGGAGCCTGCTCATCGGCGTCGCGCCCACGCACGCCACCATCGGCGTGTGGGCCGGCGCCGTCCTCCTGGTCGCCCGCCTGATCCAGGGGCTGGCGCACGGCGGGGAGATCGCGGCCTCCTACACCTACATCGCAGAGGTCGCGCCGCGCGCCCGCCGCGGCCTGTGGTCGACGAGCGTCTACGTCTCGGTGACCGCGGGCATCGTGCTGGCGTCGCTCATCGGGGCCGGGGCCTCCTCCGCCTTCGGCGAGGAGGCGCTCACCGACTGGGCGTGGCGCGTCCCGTTCCTCTTCGGCGGCATCCTCGCCGTCGTCGGCCTGTGGATGCGGCGCAGCTTGCAGGAGACCGAGGCGTACGCCGGTGAGGCCGGCCCGGTGATGCACAGCCGTCAGACCACCCGCCAGCTGCTGCGCGGTCTCGCGGAGAACCGGCGCAGCGTGGTGCGCATCCTCGGCCTGTCCGCCGGCGTCACCGTCGTCTACTACACCTGGGCCGTCGGCATCCCGGGCTTCGCGATCGCCAACCGGGGCGTCGACGCCACCGGCGGTCTGTGGGCCAGCGTCGCCGCGAACCTCGTCTTCATGGCGACCCTCCCGCTGTGGGGTCGCTGGTCCGACCGCTTCGGCCGCAAGCCGGTCTTCATCGCCTACGGCATCGCGTTCCTGGTGCTGACGTTCCCGCTGATGGCGCTCGTGGACGACTCGGCGGTCCGGTTGTTCCTCGTCATGTCCGTGGCGCTCTTCTTCCTCGGGGCCTTCGTCGGGATCATGCCCGCCTACTTCGCCGAGCTCTTCCCCACGCACGTGCGCGCCTCCGGCGTCGGCGTTCCGTACTCGCTGGTCGTCGCACTCCTGGGCGGGACGGCGCCCTACGTCCTGACCTGGCTGAACTCGATGGGCGTGGCCTGGATCTTCTCCGTCTACATGGTCCTCCTGGTCGGGGTCGGCCTGGTCACCACGCTGCTGACGCCGGAGACGAAGGGCAGCGACCTGCGCTGACCCGTCCTGCCGGCGCCCCGGGACCCGTCCGGTCCCGGGGGCGCTGCGCTCTCGGCAGGGTCCCGCGGCCGCCCCACCCGAGCCGCGCGACCGACCGCCGGGGTCAGGCGGCGTCGTCCTCCAGGACGGGCGCGTCCTCGAGGCCGACCATGACCTCGTTGGTCTGCAGGGTCACCAGCCACGCCAGCGCGTGGTCCTCGACCGGCTGCCCGGAGACCTGCGCGATGGCGTGCAGCTGCGCGGCGACCAGCCCGCGGGCGGCCTGGTAGACGTCGGCGGCGGTGACCGCCACGCCGAGCTCGGCCAGCCACAGCCGGCCGTCGGGCAGCACCCGCACCTCGGGCTGGGCGCCCACCTGCAGGTCGGCGGCCGCGCTGGTCAGCACGGACATGCCGGCGCGCAGCTCGGTGAGCCGGCGGCTGGGCCGGGGCGACGACGGCACGGACATCGGCTGCTCCCTCGGACGGGCCCGCGGGCCTCGGGTCGTGTCCTGGGAGTCGGCAGCCCGGCCGCGGGACCCGACCACCGGTGGGACGGCGGTGCACCCGTGGGGCGCGGGTGACGAACCGTTGCCGTCCCGACCCGCGCGCGCAGGCCTTCCGCGGACGGCGGCCGCCCTGCACGATGCCGCCTCGTGTCCAGCCTCCCCGGGTGCCGCCGCCGGAACCGCCGCTCGCGACGCCGGAAGAGCGGGTCCGACGGGTGCGACGGCTGCGACGGCTGCGAGAACGGCTGCGACGCCATCGGCCTGTTCTCGCTGCTGTGGCTGGCGCTGCCCGCCGCGCTGGCGACGCCCACGCCGGCCGGCACGCCGTGGGCGGCGCGCTGGCCGGCGCGGCTCGTCGTCGCCTACCGGGAGCGGGTCAGCCCGGCCCGCCCGCCGTGCTGCGTGTTCACCCCGACCTGCTCCACCTACGGCCTGCAGGCGCTGCGCTCCCACGGCCTGCTGCGGGGCGCGCTGCTCACGGCGCGGCGGCTGCGGCGCTGCGGACCGGGCGCGGGCGGCCACGACCCGGTGCCGCCCGCCCGGGCCCAGGTCCTGTCCCGGGCCCCGTCTCAGGCCCCGTCCCAGGCCCCGTCTCAGGCCCCGTCCCAGGCCCCGTCTCAGGCCCCGTCTCAGGCGTAGCCCCACACCTCCTGGGCGACCTCGACGACGAGCGCGAGCTTCGCGACCTGCTCGTCGCGGGTCAGCGCGTTGCCCTCGACGGTCGAGGAGAACCCGCACTGCGGTGAGAGCGCCAGCTGCTCCAGCGGCACGAACCGGGACGCCTCGTCGATGCGCCGCTTGAGGTCGTCCTTCGACTCGAGCTCCGCGCGCTTGGTCGTCACGAGGCCCAGCACCACGCGCTTGCTCGGCGGGACGAAGCGCAGCGGCTCGAAGCCGCCGGAGCGGGCGTCGTCGTACTCGAGGAAGAAGCCGTCGACGTCCAGGCCACCGAACAGCGCCTCGGCGACGAAGTCGTAGCCGCCCTCGGCCACCCACGAGGAGCGGAAGTTGCCCCGGCACATGTGCGTGGTGACCGTCAGCCCCTCGGGCCGGCCCGCCAGCGCGGCGTTGATCTGCCGGATGTAGCGCTCGTGCTGGTGCTCGGCGTCGCGGCCCTGGGCGGCGAGCTCGGCGCGCTGGGCGGGGTCGTTGAGGTAGGCCAGGCTGGTGTCGTCGAGTTGCAGGTACCGGCAGCCGAGCGCCGCCACCCCGCGCACCTGCTGCGCGTAGGCCGCCGACAGCGCGTCCCAGAAGGCGTCCTCGTCGGGGTAGACCGCCGGGTCGATCGCGGCCGCGCCGCCGCGGTAGTGGACCATCGACGGCGAGGGGATCGTGAGCTTCGCCGTCTGCCCCTCCCCCACCTGCGACTGCAGGTACGCGAGGTCGGCGCCGAAGACCGGCTCCCCGATCGACAGCGGCCCGTCGACGCGCAGCCCGGCCGGGGTGAAGTCGATCGTCCCGTCGGCGTTGCGGAAGTGGACGACGATGTCCTCGCCGGTGACCTTGCTGATGCCGTCGATGGCGTAGATGAAGTCCATGTGCCACGAGGCGCGGCGGAACTCGCCGTCGGTGGCGGTGCGCAGGCCGACGTCGCCCTGCAGCCGGATGACGTCGGCGATCGCCGCGTCCTCGACGCCGCGCAGCTCGGCGTCGTCGATCTCCCCGGCGGCGCGCCGGGCGCGGGCCTCGAGCAGCGCGGGCGGGCGCAGCAGGCTGCCCACGTGGTCGGCGCGGAACGGGGGTCCGGAGGCGTCGGTCATGTCCGCGAGCCTCGCGCAGGACGGCCCCGGACGCGCGCCGGCGGCGGCCCTCCGGGGAGGACCGCCGCCGGCGGCGGGGGTGCGGGGATCAGGCGGTGGCGGTGATGCGGTCCAGCGCCGGGGCCGCGACGGGCGAGTTCGCGCCGAGGTAGGCGGTGAACGCGTCCAGGTCGATCGGGCCGGTGACCGCCCCGGTCGCGCCGGTCAGGACGGAGAAGCCGTCCCCGCCGCCGGCGAGGAAGTTGTTCACCGTGACCCGGTAGGTGCCGGTGGCGACGACCGGCTGCCCGCCGAGCCGCACGGACTCGTCGACGACGCGGGTACCGGTGCAGGGGTCGGCCCCCGCGGCGGCGGTCGCACCGGACGCGGACACCTGGTAGGTGACCCCGGCCGAGGCGTAGAGGACCCGCCCCACCTGGAACTGCTGTTCCAGCAGGCACTGCACCTGCGCGCCGGTCAGGTCCAGCGTCACCAGGTTGTTGGCGAAGGGCTGGACGGTGAAGGCCTCCTCGTAGGTGACCTCCCCGGCCCCCAGGTCGGCGCGCACGCCGCCGGGGTTCATGAACGCCGCGATGGCGCCGGCCTCGTCGTCGGTCGCCGCGAGCTGGGCGTCGGCGATGACGTTGCCCAGCGTGGACTCCGCACCGGACAGGAGGGGCTCCTGCTGCCGCGTGAGGTCGGTGGCCACGGTGCCGACGACCTCGCTCGCGATCGGGCCGAGGGCCTCGCGGTAGCGGGCGATGAGGGCGGTCTGCGCCGGGTCGGCCGGGACCCCGCGCTCCACGACCACGTTGTCGACCCGCGTCCGGTCGCGGATCACGTCGCCGGTGCGCTTGTCCACGGTGAGGTCGATGTCGGTGACCAGCCGGCCGTTGCTGCTCGCGCTGCTGACGACCTTGCCGTCGATCGTGCAGTTGTAGGCCTGGTGGGTGTGGCCGCTGACGACGACGTCGATGGCGTCGGACATGCCGGTGGCGATGTCGACGATCGGCCCGGTCAGGCCGTTGCAGCCGTCGACGTCCCACGCGTTCGGGCCGCTCTGGACCCCGCCCTCGTGCAGCAGCACCACGATGGTCTCGACGCCCCGGGCCTGCAGCTCGGCGGCGTAGCGGTTGGCGGTCTCGACCTCGTCGCGGAACTCGAGGCCGGCCACGCCCTGCTGGCTGACGATCTGGCTGGTGCCCTCGAGCGTCATGCCGATGAAGCCGACCTTGACGCCCTGCACGTCATGGATCGCGTACGGGTCGAGCAGCGGCTGCCCGGTCTCGGTGACGAAGGCGTTGGCCGACAGGTACTGGAAGTCCGCGCCCGCGTACGGGGTGCCGTCGGCGCAGCCGTCGACCGGGTGGCAGCCGCCGTTCTGGATGCGCAGCAGCTCGGCGGCGCCCTCGTCGAACTCGTGGTTGCCCACGCTGGCGTAGTCGAGGCCGGCCAGGCCGAGCGCCTCGATGGTCGGCTCGTCGTGGAAGGCGGCCGACAGCAGAGGCGAGGCGCCGATCAGGTCGCCGGCCGCCACGGTGATCGTGTTCTGCTTGCGCTGTTCCGCGGCCAGCTGCTGGAGCTGGGTGGCGAGGAACTCGACGCCGCCGGCGTCCACGTTCCGCGCGGTGCCGTCGGGGTTGACCCCGACCTGGACGCGGCCGCCGGACCCCGTCGGCGGCTCGAGGGCGCCGTGGAAGTCGTTGAGGGCCAGCAGCTGGATCTCGACCGGCTTCGGCCCGTTCGGGGCGGCGGCTGCCGGGGCGAGGGCGGCGGCGACGACCATGCCGGTCATCGCCGTCGTCACGGCCGCGGCGACGGTGCCGCGGCGCAGGACGGAGGGGCTCATGCGGAGGACTCCCAGGGTCTCTGGAGGAGGGACGCCGGCCATTGCACCCGCGCCCGGTGACGGGAGTGTGACGGACCGGTACACCTCTCGTCACCCAGGAGTGCCGGATGCGTTCCGCCGCCGGGTCCACGGCCGCACGCCGTCGTCGCCGGACACCAGCCGCTCCAGCCCGGCGTAGACGGCCAGCCCCGGGACGGCGAGCAGCGACGGCGGCAGCACCAGCGGCGCGGCGAGCACCGAGATGGCCAGCACCCCGGGCGCCGACAGCAGCCACCCCGGCCGCCGCTCGGCGTCGGCGAGGGCACCCCAGCGCACGCCGGTCCACATCAGCCAGCGCAGCAGCACCGGGACGCCGGCCTCCCGCATCGCCCGCCGGAACAGCCCGTCCGCCTCGCGGGCGGTGACCGCGCGGGTGCGGATGCCCACGGTGCACAGCCAGTCGTGCAGCACCGCGGCGAGCGTGTAGCGGCCGGACTCCGGCACCAGCCAGAGCACCGGCCGCGGCACGCTCGCCAGGTCGGTGGCGAACCCGGCGGGGACGACGAACCGGTCGCGCCGGCCGAGGTAGGTCAGCGGCTCGGCGAGCGTCCAGCCGTCGGCGCCGGAGGTGCGGAGGACCGCGGCGGGCGGGTCGAAGGGCACGCCGCGATCCTGCCGCCGGACCCCGGACGCCGGGACTCAGCCCCGCGGCCGGGCCGCACCCTCCGCGCGGGTGGCCGGACGGCGGGCGGCGATCGACCGCGCCGGCGACGGTGATCTCCAGCCCGTCGAGGATCCACGCGGCCCCCAGGGCGGCCACCATCCGGGTGTGGAAGGGCGACCAGGGCAACCGGTCGATCCGCGCGGGGATGGGGCCGCGGATGGCACCGGGCGCCTCCGCGGGCCTGTGCGGCATCCCATCGCGCGCGGTGCATCGAAGGCGCGCGGGCTGGGCATGGGCGGGGACATGCGCCTTCCCCAGCCCCGGGGCCCCCTGACCACCGCACTGCACGACGACCTGCTGGCCGGCGAGGTCTCCGCCGCCACCGTCGAGCTCGCCCGCGACACCGCCGGGGCGTCGGCCGACCCCCTCCTCGACGACGACCTGCAGCTGGCCCTCGCCGTCTGCTACGAGCTCCACTACCGCGGCTTCGACGGCGTCGACGACGCCCTCGAGTGGGACCCCGACCTGATCGGCGTCCGCGCCCACCTCGAGCGCCGTCACCTGGCCGCGCTGCGCGCGCTGACCGGCCCGGTGCCCGCCGGTGACGACCCCGTCGACCAGCAGCTCACCGCGCTGATCGCCGCGGACGACGGCCCCTCGCTCTCGCGGTACATGGCCCGCAGCGGCACCGAGGAGCAGTGGCGCGAGTACCTCACCCTGCGGTCGGTCTACCACCTGAAGGAGGGCGACCCGCACACCTTCGCCATCCCGCGGATCGGCGGCCGCGCCAAGGCCGCGATGGTGGAGATCCAGGCCGACGAGTACGGCGGCGGGGCACCCGAGCGCATGCACAGCGAGCTGTTCGCCGGGATGATGCGCGACCTCGGCCTCGACGCCGGCTACGGCGCGCTCTGGGACGCCGCCCCCGCCGTGGCGTTCACCTCGGTCAACACCATGTCGCTGTTCGGGCTGCACCGGCGCTGGCGGGGCGCGGCGCTCGGGCACCTCGCCTGCGTGGAGATGACCTCCTCCGAGCCCAGCCGCCGCTACTCCTCCGGGCTGCGCCGCCTCGGCCACGACGAGCACACGACGGTCTTCTACGACGAGCACGTCGAGGCCGACGCCGTCCACGAGCAGATCGCCTCGGTGGACATGTGCGGCTCGCTGGTGGCCGAGGACCCCGCGCTCACCGGCGACGTGCTCTTCGGGGCGGCGTGCTCGCTCGCGGTCGACGGGCTCACCGCCACGTACCTGCTCGGCGCCTGGGAGTCCGGCCGTTCCGCGCTCCGCGAGGAGGCGGCGCTGGCCGTCTGAGTCCGGCATCGGGGAGGTCACCCGGCTGCACATCGGTTGCGCGCTGCCGATCCTCTGGGCGCACGGACGGTGGGGAGCAGCTCCCGCCGGTCACGACCTCCGGAGGACCCCATGTGGCGGCGCACCGACCCGGCCCCGGCCGGCCAGCCTGCGGCGCAGCAGGCGATGCCGCGTGACGTCGAGACGCTGGAGAAGGTGGTCGAGGCCCTCGACGGCGGCGTCTCCACCGTCCTCGACGCCCACGTCACCGTCGTCCGCACGATCGTCGAGACCTGCGGCCTCGGCTACGGCGCCGTCTGGCTGCCCGACGGCGCGGGCGCGTTCGTCCTGGCGTGGGAGGGCGGGCCGCTCACCCGGGCGATGTCCGCCACCTGGCCGCGCGACGGCCGGCTGACCGAGATCGCCGGCATGGGCGGCCGCGCCCTGCGCGAGCGGAAGACCGTCCACCTGACGCAGGCCCCCGCCGGCCGCGGCCAGTGCGTCCGGTGGGAGACCGCCTGGGCGGCCGGCGCGCGCGAGGGCGCGTTCTTCCCCGCCGTCGACGACGGCCAGGTCACCGCCGTCCTCGAGGTGCACAGCGCCGACGAGCTGCCCTTCTTCGGCGTCCGCAGGGAGAAGTGGCGCGCGATCAGCCGGCTGCTGTCGCACGCCCGCCGGGCCGCCCTGGCCACCACTGCGCTCAAGGAGACGCTCGACGACCGGGTCGCCGTCACCACCGTGGTGACCGAGATCGGCGCGGCCCGCGACGAGCAGAGCGCGCTGCGCAGCGCGCTGGACACGGTGCGCACCGCCTTCGGCTGGGCCTACGGCTCCTTCTGGGCGCTCGACGAGGCCGAGGGCGTGCTGCGCTTCTCGACCGAGTCCGGCTCGGCCGGCGAGGAGTTCCGCGAGGTCACCCTCGCCGCCAGCTTCGCCGAGGGCGTGGGCCTGTCGGGCCGGGCGTGGAAGCGGCGCGAGCTGGTCTTCGTCCGCGACCTCGCCGAGGTCACCGACTGCGTGCGCCGGCCGGCCGCGCAGCGGGCCGGCGTCAAGTCCGGCGTCTGCTTCCCCATCACCGTGGGCGGCCGGGTCATCGGCACCATGGACTTCTTCGTCACCGAGACCGTCGAGCTGTCGGAGTCGCGCCTGGACGCGCTGCGCAACGTGCAGCAGCTGGTCAGCCAGCGGCTGGACACCCTCCGCCGGTCGGAGGCCGACGCCCGCCGCTCGCAGGAGCTGCTGGAGAGCGTCGACCGGCTGCGCGAGGCCGCCTCGGCCGCCGGCGAGGTGGCCACCAGCGCCGTCGCCCAGGCCTCGACGATGACCACCGAGGTGGCCACCCTGACCGAGGCGTCGACGTCGATCGGCGAGGTCATCCGGATCATCTCCGGCATCGCCGACCAGACCAACCTGCTCGCCCTCAACGCCACCATCGAGGCCGCCCGCGCCGGCGAGCTCGGCCGCGGGTTCGCCGTGGTGGCCAGCGAGGTCAAGGACCTGGCCCGGGAGACCGCGGCGGCCACCCAGCAGGTGTCCGACCAGATCGCCGGGATCCAGGCCAGCAGCGAGCAGGTCACCGCCGGCATCCACGCCACCAGCGACGTGATCGGCCGCCTCGACGCGGTGCAGGCGCGGATCACCGACGTGCTCGAGGAGCAGGTCCGGATGGCGCGCTCCATCCAGGCGCACTGAGCGACGGGCCCACCTGGGGTCGGGCGGCGCGGACCGGGCACGGGGGCCGGTCCGCGCCGCCCGTCCCCAGGTGGACCCGCGGCGCACTCAGGCCGGGTCGGGGCGCCGGCGCTCGCGCAGGATCGCCGCCGCGGGACGCGGCCGGCTCGGCGCGCTCGGCGCGGAGAAGCCCGAGCGCTTGTGCGTGCCGTCGCAGAACGGCTTGATGCCCGACTTGCCGCACCGGCACAGCGCCACTGTCCTGCGCCCGGGGTCGATCTCGGTGCCGTCCTGGTCGACCAGCCGGAAGTCGCCGCGCACGATCAGCGGCCCGTCGCGGTACGGCGTGATGGTGGCACCGGCAGCGGCGTCGCCGGTCGGGTCGCCGGGCGACTCGGCGCCGGACGGGTCGGCGTCGGGCGGGTCGGCGGGCAGGGCTGAGCTCACGCTCCCAGCGTGCCCCGCCCGGCCGGCCCGCACACCCGCCGGGTCACACGGGCCGGCGCCCGGCGTCCTCCCGCCCGGCGGTGCGCTGCTCGGACGCGGCGGCCGACGGCACGTCGGCGCCGGTGCCGTCGGCCACGGCCGCGGGTGCGGCGGTCCCGCCGGCGGTGACGGGAGCCGGGCCGGACAGGGCCCGGGCGGCGGCCACCGCCACCACGGCGCCGACCAGCGGCGCGAGCACGAACAGCCACACGTGCGCGAGCGGGTCGCCGCCGGCGAACAGAGCCGGGCCGAGGGAGCGCGCGGGGTTGACCGACGTGCCGGTGAGCGGGATGGCCACCAGGTGCACCGCGGTGAGCGTCAGGCCGATGGCCAGCCCCGCGAAGCCCGGGGCCGCCGAGCGGCCGGTCACGAGCAGGACGACCAGCACGAGGACGAAGGTGAGGACCGCCTCGACGATGAACGCGCCACCGGCGGTGACGGGATCGCCCCAGTCGTTGGCGCCCAGCGCGCCGGTCTGGTCGGTCACCCCGCCGACGTCGCCGGTCAGCAGCCACAGCAGCGCGGCGCCGGCGATCGCGCCGGCCACCTGCGCGATCCAGTAGGCGACCGCCTCGGCGGCGGTCATGCCGCGCGAGAGCAGCACGCCGAGCGTGACGGCGGGGTTGACGTGGCAGCCGGAGACCGGGCCGATGGCGTAGGCGAGGGCGAGCAGGACGAACCCGAAGGCGAGCGCCACGCCCGTCGGTCCGAGCAGGTCGAGGCCGGCCACGGCCGACCCGACCGCGACGACGACGAGCAGCGCGGTGCCGAGGAACTCCGCCAGGACCTGGCGGGTGAGCGTCGGGGACACGAGTCCTCCACGGGGACTCACCGCAGCCACTCCCCCGCGCCGGGCCGGATGCCGGCTGCGCTGCGGGCCTGGGACAGGCTGCCAGCGCCCGCGCACGGCGCGCCAGGGGCCCCGGCGTGTCAGGCGCCGGGGACCTGCCCGTAGAAGACCTGCTCGACGACGGTCCGCGCGTGCCGGGTGGTGCGCCGGTAGTCGTCGAGGAACTGCCCGGGGTCGACGTCGGGCCCGGTGCCGCTGGCCCGCGCGACGCCGGCGAGCTCGAGACCGGGCCGGGGCAGTTGGTCGCTGGGCCGCCCGCGCACCAGGAAGACGGCGTTGCGGGCCCGGCTGGCCAGCTCCCACGCCTCGCGCAGCGCGTCGGCCTGCTCGCCGGTCAGCAGGTCGTGCGCGGCCAGGACCGCCAGCGCGCCGACCGTGGACGCCTGCCGCAGCTCCGGCACCCGCGCCGCGTGCTGCAGCTGGAGCAGCTGCACGGTCCACTCGACGTCGGCGAGCCCGCCGCGGCCGAGCTTGGTGTGCGTGGCCGGGTCGGCGCCGCGCGGCAGCCGCTCGCGCTCCACGCGGGCCTTGATGCGGCGGATCTCGGCGACCTGCGCGTCGGTGAGCCCCTCGGCGGGGTAGCGCAGCGGGTCGACCAGCTCGACGAACGCCCGGCCCAGCTCGGCGCTGCCGGCGACGGGGGTGGCGCGCAGCAGCGCCTGCACCTCCCACACCGACACCCAGCGCTCGTAGTACTCGCGGAACGCGTCGAGGCTGCGCACCAGCGCGCCCTGGCGGCCCTCGGGGCGCAGGTCGGCGTCGACCTCGAAGGCGGGGTCGGGCGCGGGCTCGCCGAGCAGCCGCCGCAGCGTGTGGGCGACGGCGTTGGCCGCCTGCGCCGCCCGAGACTCCTCCGTGCCCGGCCGCGCCCGGTGCACGAACAGCACGTCGGCGTCGGAGCCGTAGCCCATCTCGCCGCCGCCGAGCCGGCCCATGCCGATGACGGCGAGCTCCATCGGGACGTCGGCGGGGTCGGTGCCGGTCTCCCGCACCCAGGCGCGGACGGCGGTGTCCAGGCCCACCTGCAGCGTGGCGACGGCGACCGCGGTGAGCGCCTCCCCCACCCGGACGACGTCGAGGCGGCCGAGCAGGTCCGCCGAGGCGATGCGCAGCAGCTCCTGGCGGCGCAGCCCGCGCAGCACCCGGATGCCGGCCTGCGGGTCGGGCGCGCGGCCGGCCGCCTGCCGCCAGGCGCGGGCCAGCGTCTCGACGCCGCGGGGCTCGAGCTCGTCGTCGTCGGCGAGGATCCGCATCGCCTCGGGCGTGCGGGTGAGCAGCGCGGCCACGTACTGGCTGGACCCGAGCAGCCGGGCCAGCCGCTCGGCGACGGAGCCCTCGTCGCGCAGCAGCCGCAGGTACCACTGGTCGCCGCCCAGCGCCTCGCTCACCTGCCGGTAGGCGAGCAGGCCGGCGTCGGGGTCGGCGCAGTCGGCGAGGGTCTGGAGCACCACCGGCAGCAGGTAGCGCTGCATGGACGCCGACCGGGACAGCCCGCCGGTGAGCGCGGCCATGTGCCGCAGCGCCCCCTGGGGGTCGGCGAAGCCGAGCGCGCGCAGCCAGTCGCCGGCGGCCTTGCTGCCGAGCTGCGCGGCCTCGGCCGGCACCTTGGCCACCGCCGACAGCAGCGGCCGGTAGAAGAGCTTCTCGTGCAGCCGCCGCACCTCGCGGGTGTGCAGCGCCATCTCGGCGCGCAGCACGTCGACGGCGGTGCCGCGGGCGTCGGGCTTGTAGCCGAGCGAGCGGGCCAGCCAGCGCAGCTGCTGCTCGTCGGTGGGCAGCAGGTGGGTGCGCCGCAGCCGCAGCAGCTGCAGCCTGTGCTCGACGGTGCGCAGGAAGCGGTAGGAGGCGATGAGCGTGTCGGCGTCGTCGCGGCCCACGTAGCCGCCGGCGCGCAGCGCGTGCAGGGCGGGCAGCGTGCCGCCGACGCGCAGCCGCGCGTCGACCCGGCCGTGCACCATCTGCAGGAGCTGGACGGCGAACTCGACGTCGCGCAGGCCGCCGCGGCCGAGCTTGATCTCCCGGTCGGCCTGCGCGGGCGGGATGTTCTCCTCCACCCGCCGGCGCATCGCCTGCACGTCGGCGACGAACCCGGGGCGCTCGCCGGCCTGCCAGACCATGGGGAACAGCTCGTCGACGTAGGCGCGGCCGAGGTCGGGGTCGCCGGCGACCGGGCGCATCTTCAGCAGTGCCTGGAACTCCCAGGTGCTCGCCCACTGCCGGTAGTAGGCGACGTGGTTGGCCAGCGTCCGCACCAGCGCGCCGGCCTTGCCCTCGGGGCGCAGCGCGGCGTCGACCTCCCAGGCGGCCTCGTGGCAGATCCGCATGAGCGCGGCGGCCACCCGGGTGGCGCTCTGCACGGCCGGCGCCTCGGGGTCGCTGGGGTCGACCGGCTCGGCGACGAACACGACGTCGACGTCGCTGACGTAGTTGAGCTCCCGCCCGCCGGTCTTGCCGAGCGCGATGACCGCCAGCCGGCAGGCGGCGGCGCTCGCGGGCTGCTCGGCGACGGCCAGCGCCAGGCCGGCGGTGAGCACCGCGGCGGCGATGTCGGCCAGCTCGGCGGCGACGTCCTCGGCGGGCAGCCCCTCCCCCAGGTCGCGCCCGGCGAGGGACAGGACGGCGCGGCGGTAGGCCGCGCGGAGGGCCGCGACGCGCTGCGGCGAGGCGTCGGGGGCGGCCTTCCCGAGGCGGACGCCCCAGGGCGGGTCGTCGGGGTCGGCGCCGACCGCGGCGAGCATGTCCCGCTCGATCGCGTAGGCGGCCGGGCGGACCGGGCCGTGGTCCTCGTCGTCGAGGACGGCCCAGT
Organism: Geodermatophilus sp. SYSU D01119; assembly: GCF_054049975.1. NCBI lineage: Bacteria > Bacillati > Actinomycetota > Actinomycetes > Geodermatophilales > Geodermatophilaceae > Geodermatophilus > Geodermatophilus sp. SYSU D01119. The sequence continues at coordinate 13,235 of NZ_JBJGYL010000034.1, forward strand.
CGGCGGGGTGCGCCGCGAGGTGGTCGGCGAGGCCGGCGCTGGCGCCCAGCAGCGACAGCAGCCGGCTGCGCAGCGCGCCCGAGCCGCGGAGCCGGGCGAGCAGGCCCGCGGCGGCGCCGCCGGTGTCGTCGGCGGCGTCGAGGGCCTCGACCAGGCGCGACAGCGATCGGACGGCGAGGTCGGGGTCGCCGGCGCGGGCGAGCGCGGAGACGACCGGGCCGGCCTCGGGGTCGGCGGGCTCGTTGCGGTCGAGGTCCCACAGGCCGAGGGCCGGGTCGGAGAGCAGCAGCGCCGCCTTCTCGCCGTCCTCGAAGCCGAAGCGGGCCAGCCGCACCACCGCGCGGCGCGGCACCTCCCGGGCGGCGGTCACGTCAGACGGTGGCGCCGCGGGCCGCGCGGACCAGGTCGGCGAAGCGGGCGGCGAAGGGTGCCCAGACCGCCTCGACGTCGGGGTGCACGGCGGCGGCGCGCTCGGCGACCTCCGCGGCGTCGAACGGGGTGGCGGCCACGCCGACGGGGTCGCCGTCGGCCCACGCGCGGACGATCTCCGGCGTCGTCTCGACGTGGAACTGCAGCGCGTAGCAGGCGCGGCCCACACGGAAGGCCTGGTGCGGGTAGCGCACGCCGGCCGCGAGCAGGGTGGCACCGGGCGGCAGCTCGCTGATCTCGTCGTGGTGCCACTGGACGACGTCGGGGCTCAGCGGCACGGGGCCGAACAGCGGGTCGGTCTCGGCGGCGTCGCGCTTGGCGACCAGCCCCGCGCCCACCTCGGGGCCGTCGACGCCGACCCGCACCCGCCCGCCGCCGGCCTGCGCCACGAGCTGCGCGCCGAGGCAGATGCCCAGCGCCGGGGCGTCGGCGGCGATGGCCCGGCGCAGCAGCTCCCGCACGGGCTCGAGCTCGGTCGCGGCGTCGTCGACGCTGGACTGCGGGCCGCCCATGACCAGCAGGCCGTCGTGCTGCGAGAGGTCCTCGGGCAGGGCGTCACCGGCGCCGAGGTGGCGCTCGTCGAGCTCGAGGCCCGCGGCGCGCAGCCACTCCCCCAGCCGGGCGGGCGGTGCGGTGTCGCTCGGGACGACGACGAGCAGGCGGGCGGCGGTCTCCGGCACGGTGCCGAGGTTAGTGCGCCGCCGTCCCCCGGCCCGTCAGGCGCCGTCCGCGCCCCACCCGGCCGCAGTGCGGGTGTTCCTCGAGGGTCGCCGGTCCTGCAGCACCGGCAACCCACGAGGAACCCCGTCGATCCGCCGCGGCCGGGCCCCCCGGGAGGGCCCTCGTAGCGCTGTCGGCTCCTAGAGGCCGGGGAGGTAGCGCTTGAGCTCGAAGGGCGTCACGTTCTGGCGGTAGGAGTTGAACTCCTCCCACTTGTTGCGGAGGAAGAACTCGAACACGTGCTCGCCGAGGGTCTCCGCGACCAGCTCGCTGCCCTGCATCGCGGTCAGCGCCTCGCCGAGGGACACCGGCAGGTCCTCGTAGCCGGCGGCGCGGCGCTCGGTGTCGGTGAGCGACCAGACGTCGTCCTCGGCCTCCGGCGGCAGCTCGTAGCCCTTCTCGATCCCGCGCAGCCCGGCGGCCAGCAGGACGGCGAAGGTCAGGTACGGGTTGCACGCGGAGTCCGGCGAGCGGACCTCCACCCGCGCCGACTGCGCCTTCGACGGCTTGTACGACGGCAGCCGCACCAGCGCCGAGCGGTTGGCCCGGCCCCAGGTGGCCGCCGTCGGCGCCTCGGTGCCGGCCAGCAGCCGCCGGTAGGAGTTGACCGTCTGGTTGGTGACGGCGGTGAACTCGCGCGCGTGGGTGAGCAGCCCGGCGATGAACTGGCGCCCGGTGGTCGAGAGCTTGATCGGGTCGGACGGGTCGTGGAAGGCGTTGCGGTCGCCCTCGAACAGCGACACGTGGGTGTGCATCGCCGAGCCCGCGAGGTCGGTGAACGGCTTGGGCATGAAGGTGGCGTGCACGCCCTGGGCGAGCGCCACCTCGCGGACGACGTGCCGCAGCGTCATCACGTTGTCGGCCATCGACAGCGCGTCGGCGTAGCGCAGGTCGATCTCCTGCTGGCCGGGCGCGACCTCGTGGTGGCTGAACTCCACCGAGATGCCCATGGCCTCGAGCGCGAAGACCGCCTCGCGCCGGAAGTCGTGCGCCACGTTGTGCGTGGACAGGTCGAAGTAGCCGCCGTTGTCGGCGGGCCGGGGCGCGCTGCCGTCGGTGGGCAGGTCCTCGAGGAGGAAGAACTCGACCTCGGGGTGGGTGTAGAAGGTGAAGCCCATGTCGGCGGCCTTCGACAGCGTCCGCCGCAGCACGTGCCGCGGGTCGGCCCACGACGGCGACCCGTCGGGCAGCGTGATGTCGCAGAACATCCGCGCGGTGTCGCTGGCGCCGCCCTTGGTCGCCGGCATCACCTGGAAGGTGCCGGGGTCGGGCTTGGCGAGCATGTCCGACTCGTAGACGCGCGCGAAGCCCTCGATGGCCGAGCCGTCGAACCCGATGCCCTCGGCGAAGGCGGCCTCGATCTCGGCCGGCGCCACCGCCACGGCCTTGAGGTAGCCCGAGACGTCGGTGAACCACAGCCGCACGAAGCGGATGTCGCGTTCCTCGAGGGTGCGCAGGACGAACTCCTGCTGTCGGTCCATGCTGGCCATGATCGGGTCCGCTCGTTTCCGGGGTGTGACGTCGCCGCGCACAGCCTGCCCGGTCCGGGCCGCTCGCACACGGCCGCCCCGCCGGGGACGTGCCCGCCGCCGTCCCGACGAGGAGGACCCGTGACCCCCGACCCGCTCCTGACCGTCCGCCGCGCCGGGCCCGGTGACGCCGACGTCGTGCTCGCCCTCGTCCGCGAGATCGCCGCCCACGAGGGCGACGTGTCCGACGTCCGGAGCACGGCCGGGACCTGGGCGGCGATGCTCGCCCGGCCGGACGTGCTGGTGCTGGTCGCCGAGCGCGCCGGCGAGGCGGTCGGGTACGTCTCCGCCGTGCGCCGGTTGCACCTGTGGCTGGGCAGCGACGTCCTCGCCCTCGACGACCTCTTCGTCCGCGACGGGCACCGCGACACCGGCGTCGGCCGGTCCCTCATGACCGAGCTGGCACGGCTGGCCACCGCCGAGGACCTCGTCGTCCGGTGGGAGGTGCGCGAGGACAACGCCGCCGCGCAGCGGCTGTACCGCCGCCTGGGGGCGCGGCTGTGGCCGAAGGTCGTCGCCTGGTGGCCTCCGGAGGCCCAGCGCGCGCTGCTCGGGGACTGAGCCGGCCTGGCAGGATCCCGGCGGGCGGCGGCCGTCCTGCCGCTGGTGGCCCCGGCCGGCGGTCGGCGAGGCTGCCCGTCGTGACGACGACGGTGACGCCGGCCTCGACGACGGCCCCCACGACGGCCCCCACGACGGCTCCCACGACGACGACCACCACGACGACCACCACGACGCCCGCCCCCGGGCCGGTGGCCGCCGCCGCGACCGCGCTCGCCACGCAGCAGGACCGCGTGGCCGCCCTCCTGGCGCGGGCCGATGGGCGTGCCCTGCGGCTGTCCCCGGCGGCGCGCCGCCGCCTGGTCGGCCTCGGGCACTTCCCCGCCTACGCCGCCGAGCTGGACTGGACGCCGCACGAGGTCGCCGGCCACCTGCGCGACAGCGCCCGGGTCTTCGCCGGCCGCATCCGGCGGATCGGCGCGGAGGACCGCCCGGCGCTGCCCGACTTCGTCCCCGACGAGCCCGGCCGGGTCGCCGGCTACCGCGCCACCCCGCCGGCGGTGCTGCTCGCCGAGGTGGCCGCCGCCCAGGCGGAGCTGCTGCGGGCGGTCAGGGCGGTGCGGCCCGACCGGCTCGGCGCCGTCGGCGTGCACGAGGTCGACGGCCCGGTCTCCCTCGCCGACCTGCTCGCCTTCCTGCCGGGCCACCAGCGCGACCACGCCGAGCAGCTGGCCGCCCTCGTCGACGGCTGAGCCGGCCGCCGTGGCTCCGCGGCGGAGGGGCTCGGCGTCGTCCGGCTCGTCGTGGCGTCCGCGGTCGACCCCTGGATGTGTCGGCCGTCACACGGCCTGCCTGCCCCCCGTACCCGGGCCGGGACGAGGATGACGCCGTGGACGGTTCCGTGCAGCTGAGGGTCGCGATGGCCCAGGTCGACACCCGCGTCGGCGACCTGGAGGGCAACGCCGCACTCGTCGTCGAGTGGTCCCGCAGGGCGGCCGACGACGGCGCGCACCTCGTGGTGTTCCCCGAGATGACGCTCACCGGCTACCCGGCCGAGGACCTGGTGCTCCGCGAGTCCTTCGCCGAGGCCAGCGAGCGGGCGCTCACCGACCTCGCGGCCACCCTCGACCGCGAGGGCCTCGGCGGGCTCGCCGTCGTCGTCGGGTACCTGGCGCACACCGAGGGCGCCGCCACCGTCGACACCGCGCCCAGCGACGAGGAGACCCTCGACGAGGAGCGGCCCGGCGACGCCAACCCCCGCCGCATCCAGCCGCGCAACGCCGCCGCCCTGCTGACCGGCGGCCGCGTGGTGGGCCGCTACGCCAAGCGGCACCTGCCCAACTACGGCGTCTTCGACGAGGCGCGCTACTTCGTGCCCGGCACCGAGCTGCAGGTGGTGCGCTTCCGCGGCGTCGACGTCGCGCTCACCATCTGCGAGGACCTCTGGGTCGAGGGCGGCCCGTGCGGCGTGGCCGGGCAGGCCGGCGTCGACCTCGTCGTCTCCCCCAACGCCTCCCCCTACGAGCGGGCCAAGGACGACCTGCGGCTGCCGCTGGTGCGCCGCCGCGCGGCCGAGGCGAACGCGCCGGTCCTGTACTGCAACCAGGTCGGCGGGCAGGACGAGCTGGTCTTCGACGGCGACTCGCTGGCCGTCTCCGCCGACGGCGAGCTGCTCGCCCGCGCGCCGCAGTTCGTCGAGCACCTGCTCTGCGTCGACCTCACCCTCGACCGCGGCCGGGTGGCCCAGCGGCGCGAGGGCCGGATCGGGCCGATGACGGTCACCCGCACCGTGCTCTCCGAGGAGCCGGTGCCGGCGTTCGAGCCGCGGGCCGGGCACGTCGCCGACCCGCTGAGCGACCCGGAGGAGGTCTGGCGGGCGCTCGTCCTGGGCCTGCGCGACTTCATCGACAAGAACGGCTTCCCGTCGGTGGTGTTCGGCCTCTCCGGCGGCATCGACTCCGCGCTGGTCGCCGCGCTGTCGGTGGACGCCCTCGGCGCCGACCGGGTGCACGGCGTGGCGCTGCCGTCGCGGTGGTCGAGCGAGCACTCGCTGTCCGACGCCGAGGACAGCGCCCGGCGGCTGGGCCTGCACTTCTCCACCGTGCCGATCGCGCCGATGGTCGACGCCTTCGAGTCGCAGGTGGACCTGAGCGGGACGGCGGCGGAGAACCTGCAGGCCCGCATCCGCGGCACGCTGCTCATGGGGCTGTCCAACCAGCACGGGCACCTGCTGCTGGCCACCAGCAACAAGAGCGAGGTCGCCGTCGGCTACTCGACGCTCTACGGGGACGCCGCCGGCGGGTTCGCCCCCATCAAGGACGTGCCCAAGACGCTGGTGTGGGAGCTGGCCCGCTGGCGCAACGCGTACGCCCGGGACCGCGGCGAGACCGAGCCCATCCCGCAGAACTCCATCGACAAGCCGCCGTCGGCCGAGCTCGCGCCCGGGCAGAAGGACAGCGACTCGCTGCCCTCCTACGAGGAGCTCGACGCCGTCATCGCCGACTACGTCGACCGCGACCTCGGCATGGCCGCCCTCCTCGAGCGAGGCCACGACCCGGAGGTGGTGGCGCGGGTGCTGCGGCTGGTGGACATCGCGGAGTTCAAGCGCCGGCAGTCCGCCCCCGGCACCAAGATCAGCCTCAAGGCGTTCGGCCGCGACCGGCGCCTCCCCATCACCAACCGCTGGCGGGAGAGCCTGCCCAGCGTCCGCGAAGGAGCCCAGGCGTGAGCGAGTCGGTGCTGTACGGCGGGACGTCGTCCGCCCGGGTGCGCATCCACCACCTGCAGCAGGCCAAGGCGCGCGGCGAGAAGTGGGCGATGCTGACGGCCTACGACACCTACAGCGCGCGGGTGTTCGAGGAGGCCGGCATCCCGGTGCTGCTCGTCGGCGACTCGGCGGGCAACGTCGTCCTCGGGCACTCCTCGACCGTGCCGGTGACGGTCGAGGACCTGCTGCTCCTGACCAAGGCCGTCACCCGCTCGACGACGCGCGTCCTGGTCGTGGCCGACCTGCCCTTCGGCAGCTACGAGTCCGGTCCGCAGCAGGCGTTCGAGACGTCGGTGCGGATGATGAAGGAGGGCGGCGCGCAGGCGGTCAAGCTCGAGGGCGGGGCGCGGGTCGCGCCGCAGATCCGGATGCTCACCGAGAACGGCGTCCCGGTGATGGCGCACGTCGGCTTCACGCCGCAGAGCGAGCACGCCCTCGGCGGCTTCCGGGTGCAGGGCCGCGGCGCCGGCGCCGAGCAGCTGCTCGCCGACGCGCTCGCGGTGCAGGAGGCCGGCGCGTTCGCCGTCGTCCTGGAGATGGTGCCCGCCGACGTCGCCCGGCGGGTGACCGAGGAGCTGTCCATCCCGACCATCGGCATCGGTGCCGGCCCCGACACCGACGCGCAGGTGCTCGTGTGGCCGGACATGGCCGGCCTCAACGGCGGCCGGGTGCCGAAGTTCGTGAAGAGGTACGCCGACCTGCGCGGGGAGCTGCTCCGGGCGGCCCGCGAGTACGCCGACGAGGTCCGCGGCGGCGTCTTCCCCGGCCCGGAGCACTCCTTCGAGTAGGCCCGCGCCACGGTGATGTGCGCTCGCGGCGCGTTCCGGGCCGGGGATGCGCCGCGACCGCACGTCACCGACGCAGCGGTCGGCGCCGGAGGCCCGAGCGCCGCAGCAGCAGGCCGTAGCCGAGCGCGTTGAGGCCCAGCGCGACGGCGTACGTCCCGACCTGGACGGCGGTCGAGCGGACGTCGAGCCCCACCGGGCCGAACACGAACTGCCCCAGGAAGCCGCCGTCGTAGGGCGGCGCCCCGCCCCGGGCCCGCAGCGCGAGCTCCAGCGTGGTCAGCGGGCAGGGCGCCCCGGCCAGGTTGACGGCGAGCACGGCCAGGGCCACCGGGGCGTGCAGCGCCACCAGCCGCGGCTCCCGGAGGGCCAGCAGCGACCCGGTGAGCATGAACAGGACGACGGCGCCGTGCAGCACCGCCACCGCGCCCGCGACCACCAGCACGGCCCCATGGTCGCGTGCGCAGCAGCGCGGGGGAACGCCTTGTGCGGCCCGGGGACCGCGGCCAGCCTGACCGCGTGCGCGTCCTCGTCGTCGCCTCGCCCCTGACCGGCCACGTCCTGCCGCTGGTCCCCCTCGCGCTGGCGATGCGCGACGCCGGCGCCGGGGTGGTGCTGGCCACCGCCGGTGACGGCGTGGCCGCCTGCCCGCCCGAGCTGTCGCCGGCCGACGTCGCCCCCGGGCTCCGGCTCGGCCCGCTGTTCGGCTCGCTGGTGCTGCGCCACCCGCTGCTCGCCCGCCGCGAACTGGCCGGCCGGGGCGGCACCGACGTCGTCGGGCTGCTGTTCGGCCGGCTCGGTGCCCGCACCGCCCGCGGCGTCGTCTCGCTGGCCGCCCGCCTGCGGCCGCACCTCGTGGTGCACGAGCCGCTCGCCCCCGCGGGGGCGGAGGCGGCCGCCCGGCTCGGTGTCCCGGCGGTACTGGTGGAGGGCAACCTCTTCGACGCCGGGGTGCTGCGCGACGCGGCCCTCCGCGTGCACGCGCGCGCCCGCCGGCTCGGCGAGCTCCCGCCGCCGGTGGAGGTGGTCACCACCGCGCCGCCGAGCGTGGTCGGCGAGCGCGCGGGCCGGCCGATGCGCTTCGTCCCGTGGTCGCCGGAGCGGGACGTCGACGAGCGGTTCACCCGGCCCGGGCCGCGGCCGCGGGTGCTGGTCAGCCGGAGCACCGTCTCCTCCCCCGGCCGTGACCGGCTGATGTCCGACGTCGCCGCCGCGGCCGCCGGCACCGGCCTCGAGGTCGTCCTGGTCCGGCCCGACCGCGAGGCCACCCGGCGCCCGCTGCCGCCGGAGGTCACCACCACCGGCTGGCTGCCCTTCCCGCGGGTGCTGCCGGCCGCGGCGGGCGTCGTCCACCACGGCGGCGCCGGCACCCTGCTCACCGCGCTGGCCGCCGGGGTGCCGCAGCTGGTGGTCCGCTGCGCCGGCGACCGGCGGACCAACGCCGACCTGCTCGCCGCCCGCGGCGCCGGGGTGGCCGTCGACCCCGGCGAGGTGACCGGCACGCACCTGCGGCGGCTGGCCGGCGACCCGGCCCTGGCCGCCGCGGCCCGCGAGGTCGCCGCCGAGATGGCCGCCATGCCGGCACCGGCGGAGGTGGCGCCCGCGCTGCTGGAGCGGGGCCTCAGACGTCGGTGACGCGCAGCCCCGCCGCCGCGCCGTAGCGCTCGTCGACCGCGCCGAGCACCACGGCCATCGCCTCCAGGTGCCGCGCGTTGCGCAGCGGCCCGGCGTACACGCCGCGCATCCCCGGCAGCCGCCCGGCGAGTGCCTGCGCGGTGGCGGTGGCCGCGGGGTCGTCGCCGGCCACGAGCACGTCGGCGTCGACGGTGGGCCGGGCGAGGTCCGCGAGCGGCATCACCGGCACGGTGTGGAACGCCCCGACGACGGCGGAGTCGGGCAGCAGCGCGGCGGCCTGCTGCGCGGCGCTGCCCTCGGCGACGTCGACGAGGTACGTCCCGAGGTCGTCGGTGCCCAGCGGGACCACCGCGTCGACGACGACCTTGCCCGCGAGCGCCTCGGCCAGGCCGGTCAGCGTGGCCGCGTGGTCGGCGAAGGGCACGGCCACGACCACCAGGTCGGCCGCGCCGGCGACGTCGGCGTCCGCGCCGCCCCGCACGGACACCTCCCCGCCGCCGGCCGCGGCCGCGAGCCCGGCCACCTCGGCGGCGACGGCGCGGGCGCGGTCGGCGTCAGGGTCGCCGAGCAGCACCCGCTGCCCGGCGGCGGCCAGCCGCGCCGCCAGCCCGCGCCCCAGCGGCCCGGTGCCCCCGAGCACGCCGACGAGCAGGTCGTCCACCGGCCGGTCGGCAGCCGCGGAGGTCACTCAGTCACCCTCCCGCCACTCGCGGTCCTCGGCGTCGAGGCGCTCGTTGCGCTCGGCGACCGACTGCAGCGCGTGCTCGGCCTCCTCGCGCGTCGCGTACGGGCCGAGCCGGTGCCGTTCGGCGCAGCCGTCGCGGGTCTCCACGGCGTGGTGCTTCAGGCAGTAGAACCACGGTCCCTGCGCCATCGCGGCGCACCTCCTCGTCTCGGTGTCTCGCGAGGAGCCGTGCCCAGCCGGTCCCCGCGCTCAACCCTCCACCATCACCTGGTCGTGACGCGCGTAGAACGCCGTCATCTCCTCCGGGGAGGGCTGCCGGCCGCTGCGGCGCATCTCGGCCATCTCGGCGAAGAACTCCTCGCGGGCGATGCCGGGCGTGAACAGGATGAGGAAGGACACCGGCTCGTCGGAGTCGTTGCGGAAGCCGTGGACGCCGCGCTCGTGGGCGAGCGCGAAGTCGCCCGGGCCGCAGGTGCGCCACCCGTCGCCGGCGTAGAGCGTGAGCGCGCCGGAGAGCACGTAGAAGGACTCCGAGAAGGTCTGGTGGTAGTGCGGCGCGGCGCCGGGCGAGTGCGGGCCGAGCCGGTACTCGACCAGCCCGAACCGGCCGGCCGTCGCCTTCCCGGGGGCCACCATCCGCAGGGCGGCCGCGCCGGCCTCGGCCAGCGGGTGGTCGGCGAGCAGCCGGACGTCGACGAGTGCGGGGTCGGGATGCGACATGCCGGGCAGCCTGGCACCGCCGGGCGTGTCGCGGACCACGCGCGCGACCGCCCACCAGCGCCCTGACGTGCGGCATCCTCACGCCGTGACCTCCGACCGACGCTCCGTCACCGGCGACGCAGCGCCCGCCCGCGGTGGGTCCGCCGGCTCCGACCACCGGGTCACCGCACTCGCGCTCGCGGTGCTGCTCGTGGTCGGCGGCGGCATGGGCCTGCTGAACCTGGCGCTCGACGGCGTCGTCCGCGAGGGCACCGTGCGCTGGACCTACGGCCTCACCATGGCCACGCTCCTGCTGGCCGCCCTGGTGCTCGCGGTGCGCCGCCGCGTCGACCGCTGGTCGACCTTCGGCCTGGTGCTGCTCGGCCAGGTCATCTACGCCGTCGTGGCGCTGTGCGTCGAGGACCCGGTGCGGCACGCGACGCCGATGATGCTGCTGTTCGTCACGCTCACCGCCGCCTGGTTCCTGGACGGCTGGATGTTCGCCGTCTCGCTCGCGGTCACGCCGGTGTCGGTGCTCGTGGCCATGGTCGGCAGCTATCCCGACCGGGTCGACCTCGCCGTCCAGGTCGTCGTGCACGCCGGCATGCTCGACGTCGTCGCCACCGGGGTGTTCCTGCTGCGCCGCCGCGTGGAGCGGCTGCTCGTGGCCACCGAGGAGCTCTCCCAGCGGGACCCGCTCACCGGGCTCGCCAACCGCCGCCACCTCGTGGAGCAGGCGCCGCGGCTGTGGCGCCACGCCCGCCGCGAGGGTCTGCGGGTGGCCGCGCTGGTCATCGACCTCGACCACTTCAAGCAGGTCAACGACGTGCACGGGCACGCCGCCGGCGACGCCGTGCTCCGCGCGGTGGCCGGGGCCCTCGGCGACAGCGTGCGCCCCAGCGACGTGCTGGCCCGGCTCGGCGGCGAGGAGATGGTCGTCCTCGGGCTGGTCGGCGACCCGGCGGAGGCCGGCCGGCTCGCCGAGCGGCTGCGGCACGCGGTGTCCGCCGCCCGCACCGGGGCCGGCCACGCCGTCACCGCCTCGATCGGCGTCGCCCTCACCCGCCCCGCCGACGGCGACGACGCCGCCGCCGAGCTGTGGTGGCTGGTCGACCGGGCCGACGCCGCGATGTACGCCGCCAAGCAGGGCGGCCGCGACCGGGTGGCCTGGCCGGCGCCGCCGCGGCCGCGCCCCGCGCCGCCGGCCGAGCGCGTCGACCCGCCGACGGTCCCCGGCCCGGCGCTGCCCTCCGACGCCGGCTGACCTCTCGTCCCACCCGGTGGGGACGGCGTTTCTCTGCTTCCCTGTTCTGCATGACGCTGGTGGTCCCCGACCCGACGCGGACGGTGCCGCTGCCCCTGCGGGAGCAGGCCGACGTCCGCGACCGGTGGCTGACCCAGCGCCTGCTCGACCTGCTGCCCGGGCTCATGGACCGCGCCGGCATCGACCTGTGGATCGTCACCGGGCGGGAGAACAACGAGGACCCGGTGCTCGCCACCCTCCTGCCGGCCAGCTGGCTCTCGGCGCGGCGGCGCACCGTCCTCGTCCTGCACCGCAGCGACGACGGCGTCACGCCGGTCGCTGTCTCGCGCTACCCGGTGGGCCAGTTCCTGCCCGGCTGGTCCCCCGGTGACGGCGGGCAGTGGTCCGCCGTCCGGCGCATCGTCGAGCAGGCCGCGCCGCGCCGGATCGGCGTCGACGTCTCGGCCCGCTGCGCGGCCGCGGACGGGCTGTCGGTCGCCGAGCACCGCGCGCTCACCGAGGCCCTGGGCCCGTGGGCCGAGCGGGTGGTGTCGGCGGAGGACCTCGTCGTCGGCTGGCTGGAGACGCGGCTGCCCGAGGAGGTCGCCGCCCTCGACGCGCTCAACCGGCTCACCGACCGGGTGCTCGCGCAGGCCCTGTCCCCCGACGTCGTCGTCCCGGGCAGGACGACGGCGGCCGACCTGGCCTGGGCGGTGCACCAGCGCCTGGCCGACCTCGGGGTGCCGCCGTGGTTCCACCCCGGGGTGACCGTGCAGCGGGCCGGCGTCCCGCTGGCCGACGAGGGCGGCATCGCGCTGCCGGCGCTGCCCCAGGACACCGCGCTGCGGCCGGGCGACCTGGTCACCTGCGACGCCGGCCTGGCGAGCCTGGGCCTGGCCACCGACCTGCAGCGCAGCGCCTACCTGCTGAGGGAGGGCGAGACCGCGCCGCCGCCGGGGCTGCAGGCGGCCTGGACCGCCGGCACCCGGATGCGCGCGCTCACCGCGGAGGCGCTCCTGCCGGGGCGCACCGGCAACGAGGTGCTCGCCGCCGCCCGCGCCGCCGCGGCCGCCGAGGGGCTCGACGCGGAGGTCTACTCCCACCCCGTCGGCGTGCACGGGCACGGGGCGGGTCCGGCGATCGGCCGCTGGGACGGGCAGGACGGCGTCCCCGGCGACGGCGACCGGGTGCTGCACCCGGCGACCGTCTTCGCCCTCGAGCTGGCCGTGCGCGTGCCGGTCCCCGAGTGGGGCGGGCACTGCGTGCGCCTCGCGCTGGAGGAGGGCGTCGAGCTGACGCCCACCGGCACGGTGTTCCTCGGCTCCCCGCAGCGGGAGCTCTGGACGCTGCCGGCCGGCTGAGCCTCAGGCCCTCGGCCGCCCCCGGCGGGCCCGCATCAGCAACTCCCCCGGCCGCGGCACCGCCCACGCCGCGCGGCTCAGCGGGCTGGTGGTCAGCGCCTGGCCCGCGTGCTCGCCGCGCACCCGGCCGGGACCGGGCGTCGGGGTGTCCAGGATGTCGGTGCCGTCGTCGGGCCGGTCGCTGCGCTGGGCGCGCGGGCCCACCACCGACAGCACCGCGTCGGTGAGGGCGGGGCTCACCTTCTGGCCGGCGAGGAACCCGAACGCGGCGTCGCCGACGGGCACCTCCCGGCGCGGGCGCTCGGCCAGCCGCACGACCGCCTCGGCCACCAGCTCCGGGGCGTAGACCGGCGGCGGGGGCTTCGGCATCGACCCGGTGCGGCTGCGGGAGTGCTCGAAGAACGGCGTCGCGATGGACGCCGGCAGCACCGTGCTCACCGCGACCGGGGAGCCGGCGTCGGCCAGCTCGGTGCGCAGCGCGTCGTAGAACAGCCGGAGCGCGGCCTTGCTGGCGGAATAGGCGGCGTGCAGCGGCAGGGCCCGGTGGCTCTCGATGGACCCGATCCCGACGAGCACGCCGCCGCCGGCCCGCTCCAGCACCGGGACGGCGGCCTTCGCCGCCGCCACGTGCCCGAGGTAGTTCACCTCGGTGACCCGCCGGAACTCCGCCATCGTGGTGTCGGCGACGGTCGCGTAGACGCTGACGGCGGGCACGGTGACCCAGGTGTCCACGCGGCCGAAGCGCTCCTCGGCGGCCTCGGCGAGGGCGGTCACCGCGTCGTCGTCGGCGATGTCGGTGGGCACGGCCACCGCCTCCGCGCCGCGGCCGCGCAGGTCGTCGACGAGGGTCGCCAGGGCCTCCACGGAGCGGGAGGCGACGACGATCCGGGTCACGCCGCGGCGGACGAACTCGATCGCGCTGGCCCGGCCGATGCCGCTGGAGGCACCGAGGACGACGACGGCCTGGTCCGACAGGGGGCGGGGGCTGCTCATGGCGGTGCGGTACCCCGGGGGAGGTCAGCCCTCCCGCGCCTCGCGCGTCTTCCTGTCGTTCGCCTCCTGGATGGCGTCGACGAGCTCGTCCTTGGTCATCGACGAGCGGCCGTGCACGTCCAGGCGCTTCGCCACGTCCATGAGGTGCTCCTTGGTGGCGTTGGCGTCGACGCCGCCCTTCGTCTCCCGGTCGGTGCCGGCGCCGCCCGCGGCCTGGGCGTCGGACGGGCCCGTGTGGTCCTTCGGCTCCCAGTGGTCGCCGACCTTCTCGTGGGTGTGCTTGACCGCCGCCCACGCCACCCGGTTGGCGCGCTGCTCGTCGCCGTCGTAGGTCTCGACGGCGGAGTCGTGCGCCTTGGCCCAGGTGCGCTGCGCCTTCTCGTCGGAGCGCTCCAGCGTGCTGGGGATCTCGTCGGCCTTCGCGTCCCCGCTCTTCGTCGTCTTCGGCATGCCCGCCACCTACCCAGCCGCGACGACGGCGAACGGCAGGGAACGGCGGGCTGCCCGGCCGGGGAACGGCCGGGCAGCCCGCCGGTCAGCCCCGGCGGTCCGGCTCGTGGAACCGCCAGCCCTCGGCCCGCAGCTCCGGGACCACCCGCGCCACGGCCTCGACGGTGCCGCTGCGGTCCATCACCGGCCCGTCGTGCAGCAGGACGACGGCGCCCGGGTTGGCCCGGATCCGCGACTCCAGCCGCTCGGTGAGCACGTCGGCGTCCTGGGTCTCCCAGTCCTCGATGGTCACCGTCCAGCCCAGCGGCTGCATGCCGAGGTCCGCGGCCACCTGCGCGCTCTCCCCCCACGACCCGTACGGGGCGCGGAAGTACGGGATCGGCGCCCCGGGCGCGACCTCGCGGATCAGCGCCGAGGTGGCCTCGAGGTCGGCCCGGACGGCCTCCGGCGTCCAGGTGGCGAGGTCCTCGTGGTGCATCGTGTGGTTGCAGAGGGTGTGCCCCGCCGCCACGATCTGCCGCACGAGGTCGGGGTTCTGCCGCACGACGTCACCCCAGAGACAGAACACCGCCTCCACGTCGTTGGCCGCCAGCACCTCGAGCAGCCGCGGGGTGTCGTGCGGGTTCGGGCCGTCGTCGAAGGTCAGCGCGGCCACCTGCCCGCCGAGCCGGGTGGTGGTGACCACCTCGGCCGTGGCCGGACCGCCCTGGCCCGGGCCCGGCCCGGCGCCGTTGCCGCCGGCCACCGCCGGGGCGGCGCCGGACAGCACCGCCCCGAGGGCGAGCGGCACGGCGAGCAGGCGCAGGCGGGTGCGCCGGGAGGTCATCGCGCTCCCCCGCTCAGTCCTGCGCCGCGGCGAGGGTCTCGTGCAGCGCCCAGTACGCGGGCTTGCGCTCGTAGTCCTCGAACATGACGTTCGCGGCACCGGTGCCCTCGAAGAAGTAGGGCACCCACGAGTACTTGTCGGTGAAGCCCCAGATCGTGAACGAGTTGCACTCCTCCACGCCGAGGCAGGCCTCGAGGGCCTGCTGGTACCAGTCGGCCTGCTGCTCGAGCTGGGCCTCGGTCGGGCCGCCCTCGGCGACCGGCATGCGGACGTCGAGCTCGGTGATCGCCGTCTCCAGGCCCAGGTCGTCGAAGCGCTGCAGGTTCTCCTGCAGGTTGCCGGGGAACGAGTACTCGAAGCTCAGGTGCGCCTGGACGGCGAACCCGTGCAGCGGCACGCCCTGCTCGAGCAGCTCCTGCGCGAGGGCGTAGTAGGCGTCGCTCTTGGGCCCGATGTGCTCGACGGCGTAGTCGTTGAGGAACAGCGTCGCCTCGGGGTCGGCCTCGTGCGCCCAGCGGAACGCGTCGGCGATGATCCCCGGCCCGAGCTGCTGGATCCAGAAGTTCTCCGGGCGCAGCCGCGGCGTCGCCTCGTCGGTGAAGATCTCGTTGGCGACGTCCCACTGGTCGATGCGGCCGGCGTAGCGGCCGACGACGGTCCTGATGTGGTTCTCGAGGATCTGCCGCAGCTCGGTGTCGTCGATCTCGCCGCTGGCCACGCCCTCGGTGAGCCACGCCGGGTTCTGGCTGTGCCACAGCAGGGTGTGGCCGCGGACGGCCTGGCCGTTGCGCTCGGCGTTCTCGACGATGGCGTCGGCCGGGCCCCAGTTGTACTGGCCGCGCTCCGGCTCGAGGAACTCCCACTTCATCTGGTTCTCGGGCGAGACGGAGCTGAACTCGGCGTTGAGGATCCGCCGGTACTGCCGGTCGTGGGTGAACGGGTCGGGGTAGCCGGCCGTCACGTGGTGCCCGCCGCCGGCGGCCGCGGTGCCGATGACCAGGTCGTCGGGCGCGACGGTGCGCAGGCCGTTCTTCTTGGCCTGGCCGTAGGACTGGTCCTCGTTGGCGTGCGGCGGAGGTGCCTGCGGGCCGGGCGCGGCCGACGCGGGGAGCACCGCGGCGGCCAGCAGGAGGGGCGTGAGCCCGAGCCCGACGGCGCCGCGGGCGAGGGTGCGGGAGCGAGAGGAACGCATGCGGGGAGGGACCTTCCGGGAGGAGCGACTCTGCTTTCCGAAATGTTCCGGAACGTGAGCCACGTTACGAAGCCGACCCGGACGGGTCAAGCCCGACCCCGGGAGCGGCCGGCGTCGCGGACGGCGGCCCTAGGCTGACCAGCACCGAGGCAGGAGGCACGCGTGTCCGAGAGTCAGGGCCGAGCCGTCACCATCGCGGCGATCGCGGCGGAGGCGGGCGTCTCCCTGCCCACGGTGTCGCGGGTGCTCAACGGCCGCTCCGACGTCGCCCCGCACACCCGCGAGCGGGTCGAGGCGCTCCTGCGCGAGCACGGCTACCAGCGCCGCGGCGGGCGGCCGCGGGAACGCGCCCGCCTGGTCGACCTGGTCTTCAACGACCTCGACAGCCCCTGGGCGCTGGAGATCATCCGCGGCGTCGAGGACGCCGCGCACGCCGAGGGCGTCGGCACCGTCGTCTCCGCCATCCACCGCCGCGCCAGCGCCACCCGCGCGTGGCTGGAGAACCTCGCCGCCCGGGCCAGCGACGGCGTCATCCTGGTGACCAGCGAGCTGGACCCGGCGCTGGGGTCGGAGCTGCGCGACCTGCAGGTGCCGGCCGTGGTGATCGACCCGGCGGGCGTGCCGTCGCTCGACGTCCCCACCGTCGGCGCGACCGACTGGGCCGGCGGCCTGAGCGCCACCGACCACCTGACCGGGCTCGGGCACCGGCGCATCGGCTTCGTCGGGGGGCCGGCCCCGCTGTGGTCCAGCCGCGCCCGGCTCGACGGCTACCGCGCGGGCCTCGGCGCCGTCGACGTCGCCGTCGACCCCGACCTCGTGGTCGAGGGCGACTTCGGCTACCGCTCCGGGTCGGAGTGCGGCGCGCGCCTGCTGGCGCTGCCCGACCGGCCGACGGCGGTGTTCGCCGCCAACGACCAGATGGCCCTCGGGGTCTACGAGGCCGCGCGCCGGCGGGGCCTGCGGGTGCCCGAGGACCTCAGCGTCGTGGGGTTCGACGACCTGCCGCTGGCGCAGTGGTCCTCGCCGCCGCTGACCACGGTGCACCAGCCGCTGGCGCAGATGGGCACCCTGGCGGCGCGCACCGTGCTGCGGCTCATGCGCGGCGAGCCGGTGGAGACCCCGCGGATCGAGCTGGCCACCCGGCTGGTCGTCCGGGACAGCACCGCTCCCCCGGCCGGCTGACCCGCCCGGGACCGGCAGCGGGCGGGGTCAGCCCACCTGCCAGCGGGCCCAGTGCGCCCGCTGGGCCTCCGTCAGCGGCGCCGAGCGGTCGGCGGCGTAGTCGAAGTTGACGAGCACCATCTCCGCGCGCAGCGCCACCTCGCCGTCCTGGGTGAGGTCCTGCCGCATGCCGATCGAACTGCGGCCCAGGCGGGTCACCGTGCTGGTGACCGTCAGGTGCTCGGCCACCCGGTAGTGCACCTGCCGCAGGTAGTCGATCTCCAGGCGCGCGAGGATGATCCCCGCGCCCGGCGCGGGGTCGGCCATCGCCAGCCGCGCGTCCTCGAGCAGCCCGAGCACCCGGGCGTGGTTGACGTGGCCGAACAGGTCGGTGTCCGACCAGCGCAACTGGACCGGGTGCTCGTGCGGCTCGCCGCCGCCGTCTGCGCTCAGGGCAGGTCCGCCGTCTCCGCGGACTGCCGGTGCGCGCCCTGGGCGTCGTCGGGGTCGGGGTGCACGGTGCGCTCCTCGGACTCGGCGAGGATCACCTCGGCGGCGACCTCCTCCATGCCCGTGCCCTGCATGCCGGCCTCCTCCGGCAGCAGGTCGGCGCGCGTCTCGACGTTGTGCTCGGTGACGTTGGCGAGCGCCTCGGGGCTGGGCTCCTTGTTGGTGGTCACCGGCTCAGAACCGCTGCTGCTCGGTGCCGATGCCCAGCGCCCGGGCGACCTCCTGCACGTTCTCGAACGTCCGCCCCTCCGGCAGCCGGCGCAGGTCGCCGAGCACGCGGTCGGGGGCGTTGGACTCCTGCGCCTTGGCCACGAGCGCGTCGCGGTCGGCCGGCCACACCTCCTTGCCGAGCGCCTCGGCGATGGCGGCGCGGTGGTCGACGTCGGCCGGGCTGGTGCCGGCGGGGGTGCCTTCCTGGCGGGGGTCGGTCATGTCTGCTGCCTCCGTCACTGCGGGGTGGGGGTGGAGTCGTCGGTGTAGCGGAGGATCGCCGCCACGGGGATGTCGCCGGGCATGGCCGCGCGCGGGACGACGACGACGCCGGCGGTGCTGGCGACGGCGGCCGCGAGCAGCGCGTTCTCGGCCGGGACCGAGTGCACCTCCTGCACGCCGAGGGCGTCCATGTCGGCCTGGTCGACGCCGAGCTCGAGCGGCGAGGCGCCCACGAGCAACTTCTCGTCGTCGGCCGGGTCGGCGAGCACGAGCGTCTCCACCTGGGCCTTGCGCAGCGCCTCGACGACGTTCGCCGTACCGGTCACCGCGAGCCCGTGCGCGCCCGCCGAGCTGATCTTCTCGACGGCGTCGGCCTCGTCGCGGGCCTCGTGCTCGGCGACGAGCTCGGCGGCCCTCCGCTCGATCGGCTCGCGGTCGGCGCCGGCGGCGCGGCCGCCCTCGTCCATGGACACGATCAGGTCCGACCACAGCCCGCTGGCGCGGTCGGTGAGGATCTGCCGGGCGCGCATGTCGCCGGCGAGCAGCACGAACCGGGGGTGCAGCCGGCGCACCACCGAGGCGATGTGCTCGGCGACGTCGTCGGCGTTGTGCACCCACTTGTTCTCGGCGTTGTGCTGGTACCGGTGGTGGGCCCAGCCGCCGCCCTGGAACTTGCGGATCTGGAAGGTGTCGCCCTTCACCGTCTCCTCCTCCTCGGCGTGGCCGGGAAGGCTCGCGACGGTGAGGTCGGCACCGGTGCGGTCGGTGAGCACCACCACGTGCGGGATGCGGCCGGGCAGCGCGCGCAGCACCGGCAGCAGGTCCGGCGTGGGCGACCACTCGGCGAGTTCCTGCCGGGGCACGTCGGCCAGCTGGGAGTCGAACACGACGGTGCCGTCGGCGGCGACGACGACCGCGCGGCCGCGGACGGTGCCGGCCTCGCCGCCGTCGTTGCCCTCGAGGAGCCGGCCGCGCACCGCCTCGACGACGGCCTCCGGCGCGCCCTGCTCGGCGAGCTTCTCGGCGACCGCGCGGACGCGGAGGTCGAGCTCGGTGTCGGCGTTCTCGGTGTTGTGCGTGACGTCGGCCGTCACGGTGGCGTAGGGGCCGGCGGCGTCGAAGACGGGTGCCAGGAAGGACACGTCCATGGGCGGAACCACTTCCTCGGTGCGGATCGGTGGGACGGCGTCCTCGGCGGGACGCGCACTGTCCGCCGCCTACCCACGGGTTCGACCGCCACACACCGTGTCGGAACGGAAGGGGACGGGTAGGCGCTGCCCCATGACCGAGCACGACCAGCTGCCGCTGCCCGACTACGACCACCTGCCGGTGGAGGGACTGATCTCGCGCATCCGCACGCTGGACGCCACCGGCCTGCAGACGCTGCTCGACTACGAGCGGGCCCACGCCGACCGCCTGCAGGTGACGATGGCGATGGAGAACCGGCTGCGCTCGCTGCACGAGGGCGCGCAGCCCTCGGGCGGCGATCCGGCGGCCCCGGCCGCCGACGACCCGGTGGCCGCGTCCGCCGGGTCGAAGGTGTCCGAGGCGACGACCGGCCCGAAGATCAACCCGCCGTCGCAGGGCGACCCGACCAACCCCGGCCAGCCGCGCAGCACCGGCTGACCGCACCCCGGACACGACGGCGGCCGCGCACCCCCCCCCACCGAGGTGCGCGGCCGCCTGCGTCCCGGCCCCGGAGAGCGCCAGGGCCGGGAGGTCTACATGACCTCGCCGAGGCCGGCGATCATCGGCCCGACGACGATGACCAGCAGCGCCGGGAGGATGCACGCGATCAGCGGGAAGGTGACCTTGACCGGCACCTTCGCGGCCTGCTCCTCCGCGCGCTGGCGGCGCTTGAGCCGCATCTCGTCGGCCTGCACCCGCAGGACGTCGACGACGGCGATGCCGTAGGCGTCGGCCTGGTTGACGGCGCTGACGAACCGGCGCAGGTCCTCGACCTGGGTGCGCTTGACCAGCGCCTCGTAGGCCTCGCGCCGGGGGCGGCCGACGGTGACGTCCTGCAGCGTGCGCACCAGCTCGCCGGCCAGCGGGCCGGTGCCGGTGGCCGCGGCGCGGGCGAGCGCGCCCTCGAAGCCCAGGCCCGCCTCGACGGCGATGGTCATCTGGTCGAGGACGTCGGGCAGCTCCAGGGCGATGGCCGCCTGGCGCTCCTGCCCCCGGCCGTGCAGCAGGATCTCCGGCACGTGGTAGGCCAGCGCGACGCCGGCGACGCACAGCACGCCGACCAGCAGCCCCGGGTTCTCCGTGAAGCCGACCACGGCGAGGGACACCGCGGCGGCGGCCAGGCCGAGCTTCGCCCACAACAGGCGGGTCATCGTCCAGCCCTCGGGCCGGCCGGCGAGGTCGAGCAGCCGGCGGACCCGACGCGCGGCCGGGTCGGGGGTCAGCGCGCGCAGCACGGCGCCCCAGCCGGTGCGCCGCGCCTCCAGCGAGCCGACCTCGAAGGTGGTGGAGAACAGCCCCCGGGTGAGGTTGCGCCGCGCGATCGACAGCACCCGTCCCGAGCGGGACAGCGCCACGTGCACCGACAGGCCCAGCGGCAGGACGATCGCCAGCACGCCGGCCAGGACGATCCCGGGCATCAGAACCTCACCTTCACGACGGCCCGCAGCCACAACCCGCCGAGCAGCATCAGGACCGCGGCGACGACGAGCATGACCACGCCGGACGAGGTGCCGGTGATCTGGTCGAAGTAGGTCGGCGAGATCAGCGAGAGGAAGCAGAAGACGCCGACCGGCATGAGCATGAGCACCAGGCCCGACATGCGGCCCTCGGCCGACAGCGACCGGGCGTGCCGGCGCAGGGCGTTGCGCTCGCGGATGGTGGTGCTGACCCGGTCGAGGACCTCGGCCAGGTTGCCGCCGACCTCGCGGTGGATGGCGATGGCCTGCACGACCCACGCGAAGTCGCGGCTGGCGGTGCGCTCGGCCACCTCCTCCAGGGCCCGGTTCACGTCACGCCCGACGCGGGTCTCGTTGACCACCCGGGAGAACTCGATCGAGGTCGGCTCAGGGGCGTCGCGGGAGACGGCGTCGAGCGCGCGCAGCACGCTGTGCCCGGCCCGCAGGCTGCTGGCCATGAGGTGCAGGGCGTCGTCGAGTTGGTCGGCGAAGGCGGCCTGCCGCCGGTCACGGCGGCCGTTGACGTACACCACGGCGGCGACGGGCGGCAGCACGGCGAGCAGCACGCCGAGCACGACCCCGCCGAGCACGCCGCCGGCGAGCGCCGCGCCGGCGGTGGCCCCGGTGACGATCAGCGCCACCTCGGCGGGCGGCCGGGTGATCCCCGCCCGCTCCAGCGCGAGCTCGAGCTGCTCGGCGCGGCCGAGGCGACGCAGCACCCGGTCGGCCAGCGCCGCGGTGTCGTCGGCGGCGCCGGCCAGCCGGGTGCTCTGCTGCGGCCGCGCGCCGGGGGCGAGCCGCTCCAGGCCCACCCTCGGCGGGCGCGGCACGGTCAGCACCAGCACGCCGATCGCCAGCCCGAGGGCCACCGCGCCGGTGGCGACCCACAGCATCGGGGTCATCAGCCGCGGCCCCCGAACGCGGGCCGCTGCGGCGGGACGCCGAAGACCCGGGAGGACAGGCTGATGCCGAGCTCGGCGAACTTCTCGGTGAACCGCGGGCGCACGCCGGTCGGGACCGCGCGGCCGAGGAACCGGCCGTTGAGGTCGGTGCCGGCGGAGTAGTCGAAGAGGAAGGCGTCCTGCAGGGTGACGGTGTCGCCCTCCAGGCCCTGGACCTCGGTGACGTGGGTGACCCGGCGGGTGCCGTCGCGCAGCCGGCTGATCTGCACGATGACGTCGACGGCGGAGGCCACCTGCTCGCGCACGGCCCGCAGCGGCAGGTCCATGCCGGCCATGAGCACCAGGGTCTCGAGGCGGGCGATGGCGTCGCGCGGGGTGTTGGCGTGCACCGTCGACAGCGAGCCGTCGTGGCCGGTGTTCATCGCCTGGAGCATGTCGAGGCTCTCGCCGCCGCGGACCTCGCCGACGACGATGCGGTCCGGGCGCATGCGCAGCGAGTTGCGCACCAGGTCGCGGATGGTGATCTCGCCCTTGCCCTCGATGTTGGCCGGGCGGGACTCCAGCCGGACGACGTGCTCCTGCTGCAGCTGCAGCTCCACGGCGTCCTCGATGGTGATGATCCGCTCGTTCTCCGGGATGAACGACGACAGGACGTTGAGCAGCGTCGTCTTGCCGGTGCCGGTGCCGCCGGAGACGACGATGTTCAGCCGGGCCTCGACGCAGGCGCGCAGCAGCTCGGCCATCTCCGGCGACAGCGTGCCGAAGGAGATGAGGTCGGCCACCTGGAAGGGGTCGCGGCTGAACTTGCGGATGGTCAGCGTGGAGCCGCTGAAGGCCAGCGGCGGGATGACGGCGTTGACCCGGGAGCCGTCGGGCAGGCGGGCGTCGACCAGCGGCGAGGACTCGTCGATGCGGCGGCCGACCCGGGAGACGATCCGCTCGATCACCTGGCGCAGGTGCTGCTCGTCGGCGAAGGACGCCGTCGTGCGGCTGATCCGGCCGTTGCGCTCGACGTAGACCGAGTCCGGGCCGTTGACCATGACCTCGCTCACGGCGGGGTCGTCGAGGTAGGGCTGCAGCGGGCCGTGGCCGAGCACCTCGTCGGTGATCTCGGAGATCAGCCGACGGCGGTCCTCGGCCGACAGCGGCGTCTGCTCGTTGGCGACGACCCGCTGCAGCTCGGCGCGGACCAGGGCGAACAGCTGGTCCTCGGGCATGTTGCCGTCGCTGAGCTTGGCGCCCAGCCGCTCGAACAGCGACCGGCGGGCGCGGTCCTTGAGCCGGCCGAGCGCGTCGCCGCCGGGCACCGCGGCCTCGGCGGCCGGCCGCGGGCCCGGCAGGACGCCGGGCTCGGGGGCGGTGTGCGCCGCCGCGGCCCGCGTGGCGAGCGAGCCGTGCTCGATGACCTCCGGCGTGCTGCGGGCCACCCGCACGGGGTCGGCGCCCAGCGCCGCCTCCCCGCGCGCGAGGGCCACCCGGTCGCCGAGGTTCACCGCGAGCCCGCCCGGAGGCGACCGAGGAGGCCGGGCTTCCGCGGGCCGGCGTCGGGCAGCAGCCGGCCGAGCAGCGTCTGCAGGCCGCGGGCGACGGCGTCGCGGCTGCCGGACTCCAGCAGCGGGGCGCCGGTGTTGGTCGACAGCGGGACGGCGGTGGTGCGCGGCAGGACGACGTCGAGCGGCGCGCCCACGGTCGTCTCGACGTCGGCCATCGACAGCGCGCCGGCGGAGTCGGCCATGTTGATGACCAGGTGCCGGCCGGCCGGGACGAGGCCGAGCTCCTGCAGGACGTCGAGCTCCTTGCGCAGGCCGCGCACGCCGGGCACGTCCATGCTGCTCATGAGCACCAGGTCGGTGGCCTTCTCCAGGGCCATGAGCGTGTGGTCGGACAGGCCCGGCGCGGTGTCCACGACGACGTAGCGGAACTCGTGGCTCAGCGTCTCGATGAGCCGGCCGACCTGCTCGGCGGTGACGGCGTCACCGGCGGCCGGCGACTCGCTGCCGGCGACCACGTACAGGCCGCTGGGGTGCCGGGTGAGGAAGGTCTTGAGGACCAGCGGGTCGTTGCTGGCGGCGCCGTGCACGGTGTCGGGCAGCGAGTACTCGGGCGCGAGGGCCAGGGCGCTCGCGACGTCGCCGAACTGCACGTCGAGGTCGACGATCACGGTCGGGCCGACCCCGGCCTTCGCCAGGCCGACGGCGAGGTTGGTGGACACGGTGGTCTTGCCGACCCCGCCCTTGGGCGAGGCGACCACGATGACGCGGTGGTCGGGGCGGCTGCCGGAGCCGGCCTGGCTCGCCTCCCAGCGGGCGCGGGCCAGGTCGGCGGCGCGGCCGAGGACCGCCGCGACGTCGGCCGGCCCGGCGTCGGCGGCCAGGACGTCGCGGACGCCGGCGCGCATGGCCGACATCCACAGGTCCGGGTCGGCGTGTGCCACGACCACGACGCTGGTGGTCGGCGCGGCGACGTCGACGTGGCCGGCGAGCAGGAACGCCCGCTCCAAGGGCACGGCGGGGCCGAGCACGACGACGTGCGGGCCGCCGGCCTCGGCGATGCGGGCGAGCAGGCCGCCCTCGGCGTCGAGCGCCTCGACGCCGAAGGCGAGCAGGTCGCCGTTGCTGGCCTCGGCGAAGCGCTGGACGAGGTCGGCGCCGACGCCGACGGTGAGGACCTGGGTCACTTGTCGCCTCCGCTGGTGGTGCTGGTGGTGGTGTCGACGGAGCCGGAGCTGACCAGGGTCAGCCAGACAGTCCCGAGTTCTCCGCCGGTGGTGATGGCAGGCACGAGGTCCGCCGGTACGGCCAGGGTCACGGTCACGCTGTCGCTCGGGGACGCCGGAGCCGCAGAGCTGGCGTTCGGGTCGACGGTCAGCGTGCTGGCGACGCGGGTCACGAGGAGGTCCTCGGCGACCACCTGGATGACCGGCTGCGACTGGGTGGTGCCGGGGATCTGCTGCGGAACGGAGATGTAGAGACCCACGTGATCACCGGCGGCGAGCCGACCGCCGAGGGCCCGCTGCGGCTCCAGGGTGAGGCTGATGCCGACCAGGCCGTCCGGCACCGGTCGGGAGCCGTCCGGGTTCACGGCCCTGGGGACCTCGAAACGCCGTGCGACCACCTGCTCGCCTCGGAGCAGAGCGGCGTTCGTCACCTGGCCGGTCAGGGCGTCGAGTTCCGTGATGCTCCGCAGGCTGTCCCCCGCCACGAGGCGTGTCGGCACGTCGACCGCCTCGACGGCCGAACGGACGGTCGCGGGATCTGCGCCGACCGGCACCTCGTCACGGACGACGAGCACCGAGACGAGTTCCTCGTCGGCACGGACGCTCTCCTCGTAGCTCCGGACGTACTTGATGATGAGGATCGCCCCGAGCGTGGCGATGGCGAGGGCCGTGAAGCCGGCCAGCAGTCGACGTCGCATGGGTCCTATCCCTGGGGTTCGAGGAAGACGGAGTACGCACCGCGGTACTGCGCGTCGAAGGTGGTGAGGTCCGGCGCCGTCCGGGAGACCGAGGCCGGGGTGCCGGAGGCGGCCGGCAGGGCGGCGCGGGAGAAGCGGCCGACCAGCGCCGGGTCGTCGAGCCGGTTGATGTAGTCGTAGCCCTCGAGGTAGAAGGCGGCGTAGGCGTAGACGCGCAGCCGGGCGCTCCCCTCCGGACCCTCCACCCGGTCCCAGATGGGCACGATCACCGTCGTCCCGATGAGGCTGGCGAGGTAGGCGTCGGTGCAGCTGACCGGCAGCCGGTAGGACGTCGTGTACATGCCGGTGTACTGGTTGACCCAGCCGCCGATGCTCGACGTCGTGCCGCAGGCGGCGTTGCCGCCGTCGCCGTTGGTCACCGCGTAGCCCACGCGGACCGGCGTGACGCCGTCGGGCCCGGTGCAGGTCTCGGGCGACCCGAGGTCGGTGGTCGCGTTGACGCGGATGGTGGCGTTGCCGTTGGGGTCGCGCTGCATCTGGCCGACGTACTCGCACCAGCTGATGACCAGCGGGAACTTCGCGGTCCCACCGGAGGTCGGGGCCCAGGTGGCCCGGCTGGTGGCGGTGACCCGGCTGGCGTCGCGGCCGAGCACCGGGGCGAACCAGTGGGCGGCGTCGGCCGACGTCGTCACGTCGACCCGGCGCGTGCCCACCGTCACGGTCGGCGTCCGGAGGGTCGCGTCGAAGGAGTCGGCGACCGAGGCGTTGGCCGACTGCAGCGCGGTGGCGGTCGCCGTCGTGCTGCCGCAGTTGCCGCGGGCGCAGTCCGAGGCGACCGCGATGGCCGCGGCGTCGGCGGCGTTGAGCAGCTGCGCGCGGTCGGAGTAGTACGAGGCGACGTCGACGGCGATGGCCCCGCAGGCGAGCAGCGGCACGAGCAGCATCGCCGTCATCACGGCCGTCGCCCCGCGCTCACCGGCGAGGCGGCGCGGGGTGAGGCGGCGGAGCGGCCAGGTGATCAGCCGCCGCATCGCATCCTCGCCGTGCCGGTGAGGTCGACGCCGGTGCGGCCGAGCAGGCCGGAGACGAAGGTCTGGCGGTAGGCGACCCGGGCGGTGACCGTGTCGGTCGGCGTCGCGCCGGAGCAGGAGCTGCCACGGGAGAAGGTGAAGGTCACCGAGCCGGCCGGGACGCCGAGCGAGCCGGCGGCGTTCACCGCCGCGGTGCGGGCGTTGGTGGCGTTGTTGGTCAGGGCCATGACGCGGACGCCCTCGCGGGCGGCGGCCGACAGGGTGCTCTGCGCCTGGAACATCTTGCTGCACTCGACGATGCCGATGAGCAGCATCACCAGCACCGGGGCGACGAGGGCGAACTCGACGACGGCGGCACCCCGCTCCCCCAGCAGGCGGGTGCGCAGGGTGCGGGGACGGCGGCTCGACCGGGAGCGCATGGCCGGTGCACGTCCTCTCGGGGCGGTTCGGGGGTGGGGTGCCGGCCGGGCCGGCGGGGTGGTGCGGGAGGGGGTGGAGGCGGCGCGGTGCCGGTGGGGCACCGCACCGCCTCGCACGACCCCTCAGGAGCGGCTCGGCCGCGACGGGTCAGGGGATGATGCGCTCGAACAGGCCCGTGAGGTCGTCGGTGAAGGCGGCGACGGCGGTGGCGACCACCGCGGCGATGGCGGCGACGAGCAGGGCGTACTCGACCATCGTGGCGCCCTTCTCGTTCTCCTTGACCGCGGCGAGGCGGTCGGACACGACGAGGGACAGGGTCTGCAGGGCGGCGAAGATGCTGGTCACGGTGCTCTCCTAGTGGGTCGGCCGTCGGCGCTCCGGGTCGGTGTGACCCGGTGTCGCGGCGTCGCAGTGGTGGTCGGCCGGTCGACCGGGCGGGTGAAGCAGGCGGCGCGGCGTCTCCCCCCCGGGGGTGACGCCGGGCGCTGCACGGGCCCGGTCAGGACCGGCGGCTCAGGTGGGTCTCCCCAGCTCAGGGGCCCGTTCGCACATCCCGGGGGCCGGCTCACGCCGCCGGGTCCCGGGGCGGCCTCCCCCTGTCACCGGGCGTGCCGGGGACCACCGGGACGGGTGGTGGCGGACACCCGGTCGGGGGCACGGTCGCCCCTCCCCCGGGGTCACAGCAGGCCCTGCCAGGTGCCGGCGAGCACCGCGGCGGCCAGCGCGCCCGCCGCGAGGGCAGGTCCGAACGGCAGCTCGGTGCGCCGCCCGGCCCGGCCGGCGGCCATGAGCGCCAGCCCGAGGACGGCCTGGGCGAGGAAGCCGAGGAAGAAGCCGGCGAGGACGACGCCCCAGCCGAGCCACCCCAGCAGCAGCCCGAGCAGGCCGGCGAGCTTGACGTCGCCCATGCCGAGTCCGGGCGCGGCCATCGCCATGGCGAGGGCGACACCGAGGGCGGCCGCGCCGGCGAGGACCGCGCGCAGCAGGTCGTCCCAGCGGTCGCCCGCGGCGGCGGCGACGGTGAGCAGGACCAGTGCGCCGGCGACGGCGGGCAGCAGCACCCGGTTCGGCAGCAGCTGCTCGCGCAGGTCGATCACGCTGAGCAGGACGCCCGCGGCGACGAACCACAGCCAGGCCGGGAGCTCCGCCGTCGGGCCGAAGCGGAGGGCGGCGAGGAGGAACAGCGACGCCGTCGCCGCCTCGAGCAGCCCGCGCGGGGCGGCGCCGCCGCGGCCGCCGAGCACGGCGCCGACGGTCGCCGGGCGCGGCCACGGGAAGCGTGCGGCGGCCCGGTCGACGAGGTGGCCGACGCCCGCCCCGGCCAGCGCCGCCAGGACCGGCACGAGCACCGGCGCGGGGCCGGTCACCGGGCGGTCCGGGGGCGGGAGGCGGGCACGGCGTGGACGCTGACACAGCGCGGACAGCGGTCCCGGGCGGTACCGCGGGCGCTTTCCCCGCGTCGTCCCGCTCGTCACGGACGGCGCAGTCGCCCCACCGTCCCCTCCCGCCCACGGCGAGATGCCACGGGATCGGTGCTGGTCGGACGGCAGGTCCTGCCGAGAGACGTGCGACGATGCGCACGCCGGCCGGCGCGGCCGGCGGGGGGAGGTCGCGTGGACGAGCAGGCGCCCGAGCGGCCCACCCGGCGCGCGCGGCGCCTGGCGGCCCGGGCCGAGGCGCGGGTCGACGCGCGCGGTCCGCGCACCGGCGAGATCGCCGTCACCGACGCCGCACGCGCCGCCCGCGAGGCGGCCGGCCTCCCGGCGGAGCCGTCCGACACCGCCCGCTGGCGGTGGCTGCAGCGCGAGGAGGAGCGGGCCCGCGCGACGCCTCCTCACCCACCCTCGGGCGGGCGGCACCGCGCCCCGGAGTGAGCACCGATCCGTCATGCTGCGACCGTGCGCACGCTGCCGGTGCTCGCCGTCCTGTGGCTCCTGCCGCTGACGGCCGCCTGCGACCTCGGCGGCTGCGACCAGTTCGCCGTGTCCCTCGCGTCGGACCGGGGTGGCGCCGCCTCCCCGGTGGCCGCGGCGGAGGCGTACGCCGGCCCCGGGGACGAGCCTCCTACGGGCTGGCGGGTGGTGGGCGAGGACGCGAACGGCGTGGAGCTGCGCGCCGGCGACGTCACCCTGCACGCCGTCCAGGGGCCGGACTCGACCTGGCAGGTCGACTCGGGACGCCGCTGCTGAGCATCCGTACCGATAGCGTTCCGCCCGTGCACGTCGTCCGTGGTCTCCGCCAGGCACTGGGAATGCTCGTCGGAGGAGCTGCGGTCGGCGCAGCGGCCGCCGGGATCTGGGTCCTGCTCGCCGGCGGCGGCTACCGGGCGAAGCTGACGGTCGCGCTGGTCGTCGCGGCCGGGCTGCTCGCGCTGGTCGGCGGGACGGTGGTCGCCCGGGCCGGCACCTCCGACGTGCGCGCCTTCCTCGGGCGGGCACCCGAACGCGACCAGGCCGACCTCGGCGGCGCGCTCCAGCCCATGGGCGTCTTCCCCTTCGTCTGCGTCCCGCTCGCCGTCGCGGGGCTGCTGCTCGCCGGCTGACCTGTCGGTCCCCTGCGGCATGGTGCGCGCGTGCCCTTCGAGACGACGCTCGTCCGCTCGCCCGGCTCCGGCGGCTGGGTGTTCGCGCCGGTGCCCGCCGAGCACGCGCCCGACTCCGCGGGCCCCTTCGGCCGCGTGCCGGTGACGGCCACCGTCGACGGGAGCACGTGGGCCACGAGCGTGTGGCGCGACCGCCGCGCCGGGTGGCTGCTGGCCGTCCCGGCGCGGGTCCGCCGCGGCAAGGACGACGGCGACGTCGTGACGGTCGAGGTGGTCGTGGACCCGTCGCGGATGTGAGCCGATCCGGCCGCTGACCTGCCGTTTATGTCGTACCCCGGCTCTAGGTTGGGGTCATGTCGGCGGGCGCGGGGCACGTGTCGCCGATCGAGCGCGGCCTGGCCGGGTGCTGATCGAGCAGCCGGTGCGGATCGGGCGGTTGCCGGTGGCGGTGCTCTCCGACGCCCAGGCCGCCGCGGAGCTGGCGCGGGTGCAGGCGCGCAAGGCGATGGAGGCCGCCTACGAGGCGGAGCTGGTGCTGCGGCTGGCCCAGACCCGCCCCGCCGACCTCGACCCACCTGCGGGAAGCCCGGGTGCGCGGTCGGGGTCGTGGGCGCCGGATCCCGAGCTGCCCGGGGTGTCGGAGTTCTTCACCGCCGAGCTGGCAGTGGTCCTCAACGTCGGCCGGCCCACCGCCGCCACGCTGGCGAAGCGGGCGTGGACCTACCGGGAGTCGCTGCCGGCCACGTGGGCGGCGCTGGCCGCCGGGGAGCTGGACGAGCGCCGGGCGATGGTGCTGGTCGACGTGCTGCAGTGGACCAACCCCGTACTGGCCCGACGGGTCGAGGCGCGCCTGCTGCCCCGGGCTGCGGAGTGGACGCTGCGGACCTTGCGCAAGCGCGCGGTCGAGGCGCTGCTGGAACTCGACCCCGACGCCGTGGAGCGCAAGAAGGACGACGCCACCCGCACCGCCGACGTCCGCGTCGTCCCCTCCGCGCAGGACGGCATGGCGCTGATGATCGCCGAACTGCCCGCCGAGGTCGCCGCCGCCTGCATGGCCGTGCTCGACTCCATGGCGCGGCTGGCCAAGGACGCCGGCGACCCCCGCTCGATGAGCGAGCTGCGCACCGAGCTCTACGCGGCGGTGTTCCTGCGCGCAGGCGAGCCGGGCCGGCCGGCGGTGACCGCACACCTGCAGATCATCGCCACCCTCGCCGCGCTCACCGGCCAGACCACCGAACCGGGCGAGGTGAACGGGCAGCCGATCACCGCCGCCCACCTGCGCGAGCTGCTCGCCCAGCTCGACGCCC
>NZ_JBJGYL010000035.1:0-42321 GCF_054049975.1 Geodermatophilus sp. SYSU D01119
GATATAGTGTGTTAGTGCAACAAAAACCCCCACCCCACCCCCCCCCCCCCCCCCCCCCCCCCCCCCCCCCCCCCCCCGCCCCCCCCCCCCCCCCCCCCCCCCCCCCCCCCCCCGGCGCGGCCGGGGCGGTCAGGACAGCGGGCGGACCAGGCGGCCGATGGCGAGCCGGGCCAGCGGCGCGTAGCCGACCACCACGGGCGCCGGGCCGGTGACCCGCAGGCCGGTGGTGCTGCCGCCGTCGGGACCGTCGGACACCCAGTGCAGGAGGTGCAGCCGCACCGGCCCGGCCGACACCGTCCACGCCCACCGCCGCGCCGCCTCGTCCACCGCCTCGACGACGAACGGCAGCGTCAGCCCGAGCGGCCCGCGCACCCGACCCGCGAGCCCGGCCCGCAGCCGCGGCTCGGGCACCTGGACGCCGAGGATCTGCGGCGCCCAGGTGGGCCAGCGGGCCGGCTCGGCGTAGCGCTCCCAGGCCTCGGCCGGGGCCACCGGCCCGCTCGCGTGCAGGGTCAGCGTGGTCACGGAGGTCCTCCCGGACGTCAGGCGGGCGGGCCACCGAGCAGCAGCTGCCGCAGCAGGTGCAGGGCCAGCACCACCGAGCGCTCGCGCACCGCCGTCCGGGAGCCGGGCAGCCGCACCGACCGCGCCTGCTGCCCCGACGGGCCGACGGCGCACAGGTGCACGGTGCCCACCGGCTTCTCCGGCGAGCCGCCGCCGGGCCCCGCGATGCCGGTGATGCCGACGCCGACGTCGGCCCCGAAGCGCTCCCGCGCGCCCTCGGCCAGCGCCAGCGCCACCTGCGGGCTCACCGCCCCGAACTCCGCCAGCATCTCGGCCGGCACCCCGACCAGGTGCTCCTTCGCCGAGTTGGCGTACGAGGTGATCCCGCCGAGCACCCAGGCCGACGACCCCGCCCGCTCGATCAGCCGTGCGACCAGCAGCCCGCCGGTGCAGGACTCGGCGGTGGCGATCGTCAGCCCCTGGTCGCGCAGCGCGTCGGCGACCAGGTCGTCGAGCGTCGGCCCGGTGGAGAACAGCGTCGCCGCGTACTCCTCGGCGAGCACCGCGGCCAGCCGGTCGTAGGCGGGCTGCGCCTCCGGGGCGTACCGGGTGACGATCTCCAGCTCCCCCTCGCGCAGGCAGGTGGTGATCTCCAGGCCGGCGAGCTCGTCGTCGTGCTCGCGCAGGGTGGCCGCGAGCTGCGCCTCGAGGGTGCCCCACAGCCGCACCGTCTCCTGCCGCAGCTCGCCCGCCCCGGCCAGCGCCGCGCGCACCGGCGCGGCGTCCAGCGCCGCGGGCCACATGCCCTGCAGCTCCGACGGCGGCCCCGGCAGCACGACGACGACCGGGCCGCCGCGGCCGTCGGCCGGCGGGACGACCAGGCCGGGCGCGGTGCCCACCGGCTCGAGCACCGTGGCCCCGGCCGGCACCATCGCCTGCTTGCGGACGCCGGCCGCCGTCGCCCCGGGGTCGGCGCGCCAGCCGCGGCGGGCCATCAGCCTCTCCACGATCGCGCCCACCCGCTGCTCGAGCGCCGGGTCCACGTCGAGCGGGCGGCCCTGCACCTCGCCGACGACGGCGGCGGTCAGGTCGTCGGCGGTCGGCCCGAGCCCGCCGGAGGTGACGACGAGGTCGACGCCGGAGGAGGCGAGGTAGGACAGCGCGCCGCGCATGTCGTCGGGCCGGTCGCCGACGACCAGGACGGTGCCGACGTCGACGCCCGACCGCCGCAGCTGCTCGGCGAGCCACGGCCCGTTGCGGTCGGCGACCCGGCCGGTGAGGACCTCGGTGCCGGTGACGACGATGCCCGCGCGCGTGCCCACCCGACCGACCCTAGGTGTGACGCGGACCCGGGGCGCGACGGCCGGACCCGCCGCCGCACCTGCGCGCTCCCGCCCTCCGCCGCGGTTAGCGTGCGGGGAGCGCCCGACCCGGTCCACCGCCGACCGCCCCGCCCCCGCAGGAAGGAACGACCGTGACCGCCTCGACGCCGCCGGCCGGCCCGCGCACGCAGGAGATCGCCGTCCCGACGGAGGCCGACGCCCCGCACGGCGCGACCGCCGCGGGTGCCCCCGACGCCGCACCGGCCCCCGCCCACGCCCCGGCCCACGCCGCCCCGCCCGTGCCGTCCTCCGTGCCGCTGCCCCCGCCGGCCTACCCGACGACCGCGCCGCAGCCGGTGGCGCACGTCCTGCCCGGGGACGCGCCGACCGCCGTCGTCCCGCCGGTCGCTGCCGACGGCCCACAGCCCACCGGGCCGCTGGACTCCTTCTTCGGCACGCCGCCGCCCCCGCCGCCGGCCGCGGCCCCCGCGCCGGTTCAGGAGACGCTGGCGGCCCCCGAGGCCCCGAAGGCCCCGAAGGCGCCGAAGGCCCCGCGCACCCCGCGCGACCGCGCCGTCCTGGTCACCGCCGGGCTCGGCCTGCTCGGCCTCGTGCTGCTCGAGCTCGGCCTGGCGCTGCGCCTGGGCGGTCAGGTGCTCTGGGCGGACCTGCCGCTGTGGTCGGGCTTCGCGACGCTCGCCGCGCTGGCCGGCGTGGTCGGCCTGGCCGCGAGCCTGCTGCCCGGCGGCCGCCTCTCCCCCGCCGTCGCGGACAGGGTGGCGCTCGGCGGTCTGGCCGGGCTGGCGGTGTTCTGGGTGCTCATCGCCCTGCCCCGGGTCGACTCCGACCGCGGCTTCCTGCTCACCGCCGCCCTCGGCGCCCTCGCCGTCGGTGTCTGGCTGGCGCCGCACCGCCGGGCGCGCTGAGCGCCTGAGCTCCTCCTCGCGGCCGCGGCCGGGTCACCCCCGGCCGCGGCCGTTGCCGTTCCCGCCGCCGTTCCCGCCCGCGTTGCCGTTGCCGTTGCCGTTGCCCTGACCGTTCCCGGGGCCGTTACCCGGCCCCTCGGGCGTCGCGGGGGCCTCGGGGGCTGCCGGGGCCTCCGCCGGCGGCTGCGGCTGCTCGGCGACCGGCGGGGCCTCCCAGCCGGGCGCCGGCACCGGGACGGGCACCTCCACCGGCACCGGGACGGTCACCGTCACCGGCGACGGCGCCGGCGCGGGCACGGACGTCGGCGCGGGCGACGGCGCGGACGACGGCGCGGACGACGGCGCGGGCGACGGCGCGGGCGGCGCGACCGCCACGGTCAGCGTCACCAGGTCGCCCGCCGCGAGCGCGCCCACCGGCGTCACCGCCAGCACCGTCCCGGGCGCCGTCGCGGCGTCGTCCTGGCCCACCCGGGTGACCCGCAGCCCGGCGGCGACCAGCTCGTCCTCGACCTCGTCGGCGGGCCGGCCGGCGAGCGCGTCGCGGCGGACGTCGACCCCCGTCGGTGCGGCGTCCGCGACGGCGGCCGGCGGTGTGCCGGTGCCCGTGCCGGTGAGCTGCAGGGCGCCGATCCCGAGGACGGCGCCCGCGGCGAGCGTGCCGGCCACCGCGAGCGCCCGCACCGCCCGGCGCCGCGGCGGGGGCGGGGACGACGGCGCGACCGGGCTAAGCGGCAGGAGCAGCGGCGCGGTCCCGGGCGGCGGGGCCGGCGGCAGCGGGCGCCCGGCGCGCACGGTCTCCACCACCGCGGCCAGTTCCGCGCCGTCGGCGGGCCGGCCGGCGGGGTCCTTGGCCAGCATCCGCGCCACGAGGTCGCGCACCGGCCCCGGCACGTCGGCGGGCAGCGGCGCCGGGTCCTCGCGGAGCTGCCGCAGCGCGATCTGCACCGGGTTGTCGCCCTCGAAGGCGCGGTGCCCGGCCAGGCACTCCCAGGCCACCATGCCGAGGGCGTAGACGTCGCTGGCCGGGCCCGCCTTGCCGCCGGCGGCCTGCTCGGGCGCGAGGTAGTGCGCGGTGCCGACCACCTGGCCGGTGCCGGTGAGCGGCGCGCTGCCCGCCGACCAGGCGACGCCGAAGTCGGTGATCCGCACGACGCCGTCGCGCCCGACCAGCAGGTTGCCCGGCTTGACGTCGCGGTGCACCACCCCGGCGGCGTGCGCGGCGCCGAGGCCCGCGGCGGTCTGGCCCACCAGGTCGAGCACCCGCCCGGCCGGCAGCCGTCCCTCGCGGGCCAGCAGGGCCGACAGCGACTCGCCGTCGACCAGCTCCATCACCAGGTGCGCGCAGACCTCGCCCGCATCGGACACCTCCTCGCCGTAGTCGAACAGCGCGGCGATGTTGCGGTGCGCGAGCCGGCCGGCGAGCTGGGCCTCGGTGCGGAAGCGGCTCCGGATCGTGGCGTCGCCGCTGTACTCGCCGCGCAGGAGCTTCACCGCGACCGGCCGGTCGAGCAGGGTGTCGCGGCCGTGCCAGACCTGGCCCATGCCGCCGGTGGCGATCAGCCCGAGCAGCTCGTAGCGGCCCCCGACGACGCGCCTGACCACGCTCCCGGTCACGGGTCCCCCCTGGTCTCAGGTCTGCGGCGATCCTCCCGCAGCGGTGGAGGAGCCGCTCGCGGTGGACGACGCGGGTCCCCCACTCGTGGTGGTCGACGAGCCGCCGCCCGGCGTCGTCGTGGTCGTGCTCGGTCCCGTCGGCGTGGTGGTGCCCGTCGGGTCGGGGGTCCCGGTCTCCGTGGGCTCCTCGCCCGTCGGCTCCCCGCCCGTGGGCGGTGTGGTCGTCGCGGGCGCGGAGCTGCCGCCGGCGGTGCCGGGGGGCGGCGTCGTGGTCCCCGCCGGCGGGGCCGAGGGCCCGGCGCCGGTGACCGGCGAGATGCCGCCGTCGTCGTCCCCGTCGTCGGACGGGCGGGGACCGCCCCCGGAGGGCGCGACGGCGTAGGTGACGACGACGTCGTCGCCCGGCTCGAGGGTGACGCCACTGGGCGAGACGTCCAGGACCAGGCCGGGCACGGTGCGGCCGGTGACCTGCTCGCGACGCTCCACCGACAGCCCGAGCGCGGACAGCTGGGTGGCGACGTCCTCGATCGGCCGGCCGACGTAGTCCCCGGCCTCGACGACCACGCCCTCCTGCTCGTCGCGGGTCTGCGCCACGACGACGGGCGGCGCGCCGGTGTCGGTCAGCGCCGTGACCACGGCGGCCGCGCCTCCGGCGCCGAGCAGCAGCGCGAGCAGGGGCACCAGCACCGCGGCCACCCGCCGGCGCGGTGCCGGGGGCGGGCTGCGGCGCGGCGCGGCCCCGGCAGGGACGCCGGCCCCGGCGGGGACGCCGGCCCCGGCGGGGACGCCGGCGGGGAGGTCGGCCGCGGCGACGGCCTGGGTGGGGACGCCGGGGTCGGCCGGGGCGGCGGCAGCCCAGCCCCCGGTGACGGTCGGCGGGCCGGCCGGGACCGGCGGCTCGAAGGCGGGCAGCCGCCCGGCGCGGGCGTCCTCGACGGCGGCGACGAACGCCGCGCCGT
Organism: Geodermatophilus sp. SYSU D01119; assembly: GCF_054049975.1. Classification (NCBI taxonomy): domain Bacteria; kingdom Bacillati; phylum Actinomycetota; class Actinomycetes; order Geodermatophilales; family Geodermatophilaceae; genus Geodermatophilus; species Geodermatophilus sp. SYSU D01119. Next base: position 5,326 of record NZ_JBJGYL010000035.1, read on the forward strand.
CGGGCATCCGCAGCGACGGGTCCTTGGCCAGCGCCCGGCGGATGAGCGTGCGGACGCCGACCGGCAGGGTGTCCGGCAGCGGCTCGGGGTCCGAGCGCAGCTGCTTGAGGGCGATGGTGACGGCGTTGTCGCCGTCGAAGGCGGGGTGGCCGGCGAGGCACTCGTAGCCGACCAGGCCCAGCGCGTAGACGTCGCTCGCGGGGGTGGCGTGGTGCCCCTCGGCCTGCTCGGGCGAGAGGTACTGCGGCGTGCCGATGACCTGGCCGGTGCGGGTGAGCGGCACGCTGCCGGCCGACCAGGCGATGCCGAAGTCGGTGATCTTCACGCTGCCGTCGGGCCGGACGAGGATGTTGCCGGGCTTGACGTCGCGGTGCACCAGCCCGGCGCGGTGGGCCTCGGCCAGCGCGGCGGCGGTCTGCGAGAGCACCGACAGCGTGGTGGAGGTGTCGAGCGGGCCCTCCTGGCGCAGCAGCGCCGACAGCGGCTGGCCCTCGACCAGCTCCATCACCAGGTAGGCCAGCGTCTCGCCGGTGTCGCCGGAGGTGGTCTCGCCGTAGTCGTAGACGGCGGCGATGTTCGGGTGGCTCAGCGCCGCGGCGTGCTGGGCCTCGGCGCGGAAGCGGGCGAGGAACGTCGGGTCGCCGGTGTACTCGCTGCGCAGCACCTTGACCGCGACCTCGCGGTGCAGCAGGAGGTCGGTGGCGCGCCAGACCTGGCCCATGCCGCCGGCGGCGATGAGCTGGGCGAGCTCGTAGCGGTCACCGAGCATCCGGCGACCCGGTTCCACCACGGGAGCTCTCCCATCCCTGCCGGTCGTCGGGCCGGCGCCGTCCCCCCGGGACGCCGCACCCCCCGTCGAGGTGCCCGCGCCGTCCGGAGCCACACATCTTCCCAGTCGTCCCACCCGTCCGGGGAGTCCCACCGGTCACATGTCGGCATCGACGCGCCGACACGGGGGCGACGCGCGGGCGACGCGCCGGTGACCGGTGGGTCCGGGCGGGTCCGGGCGGGTCAGCCCTCGAGGAGGGCCCGGCCCCACCAGTCGGCGTCGTCGCGCACGCCCGGCGGGCAGGCGAAGACGGCCGAGGAGGTGTGCCGGATGTACTCGTTCATCGCGTCGAGCCGCAGGTTGCGCTGCACCCGCACGAACCCGGTCTCCGGGTCCTTCTGGAACGCGATGAAGAACAGGCCCGCGTCGAGGCGGCCGAGGCCGTCGGTGCCGTCGACGAAGCTGTAGCCGCGCCGCAGGATCGCCGTCCCGGAGTTGGCCGGGTGGGCGAGGAAGACGTGGCTGGTCTCGGGGATCGCGAACTCGCCGTCGACCTGCTTCGTGAAGTCGACCGGGTCGAACTCGGCGCGCTGCCCGAGCGGCGCCCCGCTGCCCTTCGCCCGGCCGACGGTCAGCTCCTGCTCGCGCAGCGGCGAGCTGTCCCAGGGCTCGATGAGCATGCGGATGCGCCGGGTGACCAGGTAGGAGCCGCCGCGCAGCCAGTCGGCGGTCGTCCCCTCGACGTCGTCCCCGACCCAGACGAACCGGTCGAGCGTGCTGCCGTTCTCCGCCTTGAGGTTGTCGGTGCCGTCCTTGAAGCCGAACAGGTTGCGCGGGGTGGCCTGGCCGGTGCTGGTCGACGACGTCCGGCCGAACCCCAGCTGCGACCAGCGCACGCTCACCACGCCCGCACCGATCCGGACCAGGTTGCGCACGGCGTGCACGGCCACCTGCGGGTCGTTGGCGCAGGCCTGGATGCACAGGTCACCGCCGCTGATGGCCGGGTCGATCTGGTCACCGGGGAACGCCGGCAGCTCGACCAGCGGCGCCGGGCGGCGGGCGGCCAGGCCGAAGCGGTCGCGACCGTCGGCGGTGGTGAACAGCGTCGGGCCGAAGCCGACCGTGAGGGTGAGCCCGGACGCGGGGAGGCCGATCGCCTCGCCGGTGTCGTCGGGCGGCGCCCACTCCGAGCCGCCGACGGCGCCCTCCGAGCCGGCGTCCTGCCCGGCGGTCATCCGGCGGGCGGCGGCGGTCCAGTCCCGCAGCAGCTGGGCGAGCTCCTCGCGGTCGTCGGTGGTGACGTCGAGCGCGACGAAGTGCAGCCGGTCCTGCGCCGGCGTGACGATCCCCGCCTGGTGCTCGCCGTGGAAGGGCACCGCGTCGGTGGGCGCGGGTCCGGCGGCCGCCGGGGCGTCGTCGGCGGTGGCCCGGCCGATGACGCCGCCGGCCGCGCCGGCGGCGAGCGCCCCCGCCGTGCCGGCGCCGAGGGCACCCAGGAGACGACGTCGGGACAGTCCGGCCGGCCGCTGGTCCGCGGCCGCCCGGTCGGGGCTCGGCTCGGTCATGGCTCTCTCGCGCTGGGGGATCGGGTCCTCAGGGCCAACGTCCCGGGAGCTCCGCCCACTCCCGGGACCGCTGTCGCCCGGCTCACCGGTCGGCGACGACCGCCGCCACCTGGCTCACCGACTCCGACAGGGCGGTGATGCTGTCCGACAGCCCCTGCAGCTGCTCCTGGGTGAGCTGGTCGTGCAGCGTCCAGCCGCCCTCGGTGCGGTACTGCTCGAGCTCGGCCTCGGTGGCGGCGAACCGCTCGTCGATCTCGGCGACCAGGTCGGGATCGGCCTCCTCGAGGAACGGCCGCAGCGCCTGGACGGCGGCCTCCGACCCCTCGAGGTTGGCCGCGAAGTCCCACAGGTCGGTGTGCGAGTAGCGGTCCTCCTCGCCGGTGATCTTGCCGGTGGCGATCTCGTCGAGCAGCGCCTTGGCGCCGTTGGCCAGCTGCAGCGGCTCGAGCGTCGTCTCGTTGGCGAGGTCGACGATCTCCTGCACGTCGGCGAGCAGCTGGTCGGCGTAGGGCGTCATGCCCTCGGTCGTGCCGCCGACCCACAGCGCCTGCTCGATGCGGTGGTAGCCGGTGAAGTCCTCGCCCTCGGCCTGGTCGCCCTCGCGGCCGTCGATGAGCGGGTCGAGGTCGCCGAAGACCTCGGCCACCGGCTCGATCCGCTCCCAGTAGGTGCGCGCGACCGGGTAGAGCGCCTTGGCGCCCTCGACGTCGCCGGCCTTCACGGCGTCGACGAACGCCGTCGTCCGCTCGAGCAGCGCGCCGGTCTGGCTCTGCACGTAGCGCTGGTAGTCCGCGCTCGCCCGGGCGAGGGTCTCGTCCTCCGACAGCGACTGCGCCTCGCCGGTGACGGTGAGGTCGTCGCGGATGCCGTCGCCGACCATGCCGGGCTTGCAGGCGGTCTGGTAGTCGCCGGCGGGCAGCTCGACGAGCAGCTCGCGGGTCAGGCCGGGCGCGATGTTCTCCACCTCGCCCATGACGCGGTCGCCCTCGGCGTAGACGTAGAACTCGGTGACCTGGTTGCCGGAGTTGGTCACCGCGAAGCTGTGCGTCCCGGCCGCGAGCTGGCTGCTGGCGACCTCGCAGGCGTCGTCGGAGGCGGCGACGGCCACGGTGTCGGCGGCCTCCCCGCCGCCGGACGCGCCGCCCGCACCGGCGTCTGCACCGCCGCAGGCGGCGGTGGTGAGCGCGGCCAGCAGGCCGGCGGTCAGGAGGGGGAGGCGGCGGTCACGAACGGACATGCGAGGTGGTCTCCGGCTGCGAGGAGGGGGTCCGGGCCGGGACGGCGCCGGAGGGACGGGCGGGCGACGGGGCCGGCGTGGGGGCGGGGGTGCGGGCCGGCCAGAGGAAGGCGACGAGCACCGGCACGAGGTAGGCGACGTAGGCGACCGTCTCGAGCACGGTGGGCGCCGCGGTGATGTTGGAGATCCCGGCGATCGTGGCGCCGTACCAGCTGTTCGGGTCGAGGACGCCGGAGATGTCGAAGGCGAGCACGTCGAGGCCCGGCAGGACGCCCGCCTCCTGGAAGTCGTGGACGCCGTACTTGAGGATCCCGGCCGCGACGAACACGAGCAGGACGCCGCTGACGGTGAAGAACCGCGACAGGTCGATCCGGATCGCCCCGGCGTAGAGCCCGACCCCGATGACGACGGCGGTGAGCACGCCCGCGCTGATCGCCAGCAGCGGCGTCGCCGACGTGCGCGCGCCCTGGGCGGCCGCGTAGAAGAGCAGCGTCGTCTCCAGTCCCTCGCGGACGACGGAGAGGAAGGCGACGCCGGCGACGGCGAGCGTGCCCATCCCGAGCGCGTGCTCCAGCTGGCCGGTGAGCTCGCCCTTGAGCTTCCGGGCGGTGCGGCGCATCCAGAAGACCATCCAGGTCACCAGCGCCACGGCCAGCACCGAGGTGATCGCCTCGAACAGCTCGCGGGAGCGGTAGTCGGCCAGCAGCGTCGTCGAGGTGTAGGTGAGCAGCGCGCCGGACAGCACCGACAGGGCGAGCGCGGCGGCCACGCCGGCCCACAGCGGCACGAGCTGGCGGCGCCGGCCGCTCTTGACCAGGTAGGCGACGAGGATGCTGACGACGAGGGTGGCCTCGAGGCCCTCGCGGAGACCGATGAGGTAGCTGGCGAGGAACGCCTGGCCCATGGCTGACCGATCTGTCGGGAGTGGGGTGGCCCCCGTCACCGGACTGAGGGCAGGCACACCTTACTCATCGCGCACGACCGATCGAGGCCGCGTCCGCGGGAGGCCCCCGCGGCCGGCGGCGGGCGTGGCAGGGTGACCGCCATGTCAGAGACGACCGCCACCACGACCGTGACCCGGGAGGACGCCGGCGGCGTCGCCACGGTGACGCTGCAGCAGTCGGGCATCTCCCGCGCGCTGCGCCGCGAGCTGCTCGAGGTGGTGCGCGGGATCGCCGGCGACGCGTCGGTGCGGGCAGTGCTGCTCACCGGCACGGGGCGCGCGTTCTCCGTCGGCCAGGACCTCGCCGAGCACGTCGAGTCCCTGCGCGGGGACGCCGCGACGTCGCTGCGGGTGGTCGAGGACGAGTACAACCCGCTGGTGCTGGCGCTGTCGGCGCTGCGCGTGCCGGTCGTCGTCGGCATCAACGGCGCGTGCGCCGGGGCGGGCCTGGGCCTGGCGATGGCCGGGGACCTGCGGGTCGCGGCCGCCGGCGCGAAGTTCACCACCGCGTTCACCGGCGTGGGCCTGGGCAGCGACTCGGCACTCGCGGCCCGGCTGGTGCACACGGTCGGCGTGGGGCGGGCCACCGAGCTGCTGCTCCTGCCCGACCCGTTCACGGCCGAGACCGCGCAGCAGTGGGGCCTGGTGCACCGGGTGGTCGAGCCCGGCGAGGTCGCCGCGCAGGCGCGGGCGCTGGCCGAGCGCCTGGCCGCGGGTCCGACGGCGGCCTACCGCGCGGTGAAGACGGTGCTGGCCACGGCGCCCACCGACTCGCTGGAGCAGACGCTGGCGCACGAGGCGCGGCTGCAGACGGCGCTGGGGTCGACGGCGGACCACGCGGAGGCGGTCGAGGCCTTCCTGGCCAAGCGCGCACCCCGGTTCACCGGGAGCTGAGCGGCCTCAGCGCGCGAGGGTCGCGCAGGCGCCGCAGACGTCGCTGGTCGTGGGCGGCCACGGCTCGTCCACGGCCACGCGGGCGAGGGTGCCGCACAGGCTGAGCTCGCAGGCGCCGTCGACCTCCGCCGCGGGCCGGTGCAGCTCGACGGCGTGCCAGAGGGCCGCCGTCGGGCCGTGCGCCCGGCTGCGCGCGGCGGCGTAGGTGGTGGCGGCGAACGGCGTGGGGGCGGTGCCGGCGGCGGTGCGGGCGGTGGTGGGGGCCATGCCGGAGAGGTCGGCAGTCCCGCCGCCGCGCGTCAGCCGGGGCGCACTCCCCTCCCCCCTCGGGGTGAGGTGCAGGATGCCGGCATGCAGCTGACGAAGCACGGGCACGCCTGCGTGGTGCTGGAGGACGACGGCCGCCGGCTCGTCGTCGACCCGGGCGCCTTCACCGACCCGGCGGCGCTCGAGGGCGCGACGGCGGTCCTGGTGACGCACGAGCACCCCGACCACTTCGTGCCCGACCGGCTGCGCGCGGCGCTCGACGCGGACCCGGCGCTGGAGGTGTGGACGAACCCGTCCGTCGCCGGGCAGCTGGAGGGTCTCGGCGGGCGGGTGCACGCGGTGGGCCACGGCGACGCGGTGACCGTGGCGGGCTTCGACGTGCAGGTGCACGGCGAGTGGCACGCGGTGATCCACCCGGAGCTCCCGCGGGTGCGCAACGTGGGCTTCCTGGTGGCCGGCCGGGTGTTCCACCCCGGCGATGCGTTCACCGTGCCCGACGTCCCGGTGCCGGCGCTGCTGCTGCCGCTGCACGCGCCCTGGTCGAAGACGGCGGAGGTGGTCGACTACGTCCGCGCGGTCGGGGCGGAGCGGGCCTGGGCCGTGCACGACGGCCTGCTCAACGACACCGGGCTCGGCGTGGTGGCCGGGCTGCTCGGCGAGCGGGGCCCCGGCACGCCCACGCCCTACGCCCGGCTGGCGCCGGGGGAGTCGGTCGGGCTCTAGGCGCCCGCCGGCTCCCCCGGCCGCGGTCAGCGGACGGCGCGGTTGCGGCCGCCGGACAGGCTCTCGGCGACGCCGATGAGCAGCACGGCCGCGACGACCGCGACGATGAAGCCGATGACGTTGAGCTCGAAGATGTCGCCGGTGCCGAGCAGGCTCGCGACGACGCCGCCGATGAGGGCGCCGACGACGCCGAGCAGCAGCGTGGCGACGATGCTCAGCCGCTGACGCCCGGGCTTGATGAGGCGCGCGAGCGCGCCGATGATCAGGCCCACCACGATCAGACCGAGGATCTGCACGTCTGTCTCCCTTGTGTCCTGCGGACGCCGGACGGCGTCCTGACCGGGGAGATCACTACCCGCAAGATCACCCCGCACACACACGGGGCGGCCGGTTCACCCGATGGCGGCCTGTTCCACGTGGGCCGGCAGCTTGTCCAGCTCGCCGTCGACGGTCTGCTGCACCATCCGCTGCAGGGCCGAGCGGGTGAACCGGTCGGCCAGCCGCACCCGCCGGGGCTCGTGCGTCAGCGTGACGGTCACCCGGGTGCCGCCGTCGTCGCCGTCGGCCAGCTCGATCCGCGTCGTCCACGTCTCGGGCGTGAGGTCGAGCCGGGTGGTCACCACCCGCTCGGGCTCCCACTCGACGATCTCGCCGCGCGGCGCGCCCTCGCGCGGGCGCTGGTCACCGGCGAGCCGGCCGGGCACGCAGACGAACCGGGTGCCGCGTCCGGACGCACGGCCGGACGCACGGCCGGTGGCGCCGCCGGAGCCCGCCCCGTCGAGGACGTAGGAGACGTCGCACACGGCGCAGTAGGGCTCGAGCACGGCCAGCGCCCGCCACACGTGGCTGCGCGGCGCGGCCACCTCGCGGGTCCCGCTCGCCGTGGTCACACCCCGACGGTAGCCGCGTTCACGCGGGCCCCGGCGTGAGGTCGGCGAGCACGGCGCGGGCGACGGCGTAGCGCTCCTCCCCCACCCGGCCGGCCCACTCGCGCTCCACCGCGGCGAGGTGGGCGCGGACGGTGCCGTTGACCGTCCGGCCGCGCTCGGTGAGCCGGACCAGCCGGGCGCGGCCGTCCGAGGGGTCGGGGACGACCTCGACGTACCCGCCGGCCTGCAGCGGCTCGAGGGCCTGGGCGAGCGCCTGCTTGGTCAGCCCGCTGGCGGCGGCCATCCGGCTGAGCCGCTCGCCGCCGGGCGGGAGCATGGACAGCAGCCGGTAGTGCCGGGTGCGCAGGCCGGGGAACGACGCGTCGCTGAGCGCGTAGAGCTCGGCGCGGATGCGGTGCATGGCGTGCTCGAGCAGCACGACCACGAGCGGGTCGCCGTCCCCGTTGACGGATTCCGTCAAGGTGCTTCACCATCTCCGAGTCAGACAAGCGGCTTGACCATCCTCCCACGGAGCCCGCGATGACGACCTCCCCCTGGCTGGCCCTGTTCCGGCCCGTGCGCCCCCGCCGCCCCGGCCCCCGGCGTCCCCGGTGACCGCGCTGCCGGGCGGGACCACCCTGGAGGACCTACTGCCGGGCCTGCGCCGCTGGACCGGCCGGCCGGGCCTGACCGTCGACGACGTCGCCTGCGTCCCGGTCGCCCACCGCTACTCGGCGCCCACGACCCGTGCGCTCACCCGGGTGGCGGTCACGGCCCGGGACGGCGGCGAGCCCCTCGTCCTGCGCCTGGTGGTCAAGGAGCTCCAGCGCGCCCGGGAGGGCCTGCCGCCGGAGGTGCCGCCGCCGGCACGGGAGTTCATCGACAGCCAGATCCCGTGGCGGGTGGAGGCCGACGTCTACACCGGCCCCGTCCGCGACCACATGCCCCCGGGCCTGCGGATGCCCGACCTGGTCCACGTGACCAGCGGCCCCGGCGACCGGAGGACCCTCTGGCTGGAGGACGTGCGCGCCGTCGACCGCCCCTGGAGCGTCGACGACGTCCGGCGGGCGGCGACGGCCCTCGGCCGGCTGGCCGTGCGCCGGCGGGTCGAACCGCGCATCGAGATCCCCTGCGGCTCGTTCCTCGCGAACTTCGTGGCCAACCGCCTGGGCAGACGCGCCCTGCCGCTGCTGGCCACCGAGGGGACCTGGTCGCACCCCGCGATGCGCCAGCCCGCGGTCGCCGCGCTGAGGGACGACCTCGCCCGCCTCGCCGGCCGGGTCCCCGCTCTGTGGGACGAGGTCGCGGGCGCGCCCGAGCTGCCCGCCCACGGGGACGCCACGCCCGCCAACGTGCTGCGTGCCGAGCAGGAGCCGGGCGTCCTCGCGCTGCTGGACTGGGGGACCTCGACGCCGGCGCCCGTGGGCTACGACGTGGTGCCCCTGGTGTTCGGGGACGCGGAGGCGTGCACCGCGCCGCCGGACGCGGCGCCGGGACTCCTCGACGTCGCCGTCCCCGCCTACGTGGAGGGCCTGGCGGCCGAGGGCGTGGAGGCGCCGGTGCGGCAGGTCGAGCGAGCGGTCGTCGCCGCGGCGCTCCTGCGCTATCCCTTCACGAGCCTGCCGCTGGACGAGTTGGAGGGACCCCTGACCGGCGAGCTGGTGGCGCACGCGCGGGAGAAGGCCGCGTTCGTGCGGATGGTGCTCGACCTCGAGCCCCGCCTCGCGGCGCTCAGCGGCCGGTGACCGAGACCTCGAACTCGACCTGGCTCACGTCGGGGCGCAGCCGGGAGAAGGAGTGCACCAGCGGGTGGCCGGCGCTGTCGCGCACGGTGGTGCGGACGACGAGCAGCGGCGAGCCGGCGGCGATCTGCAGCAGGTCGGCCTCGTCGGGGGCGGCGGTGCCGACGTCGACGACGATCCGCGCGTGGGCGAGGTCGGCGCCGTACTCGCGGCGGAGGAACTCGTAGAGCGAGCCCTCGGTGAAGTCCTCGACGGCGACCTTCGGGTAGCGGTCGGCGGGCAGGAAGCTGTGCGCCACGTGGTTCGGGGCGCCGTCGACGCTGCGCAGCCGCTCGAGCTCGACGACGTCCGCGGCGACGTCGAGGGCCAGCTCGGCGGCGACCGCCCGCGGCGCGGGGACGACCCGCTGCTGCAGGACCGTGGTGCCCACCTGCGCGCCCTGCTCGGCCATGAGCGAGCTCCAGCCGGCGATCCGGTGCACGAAGCTCTCGCGGTACTCGTGCCGGATGGCCGGGCGGGTGACGTAGGTGCCGCGGCCCTGCTCGCGCACCAGGTGCCCGTCGGCCACCAGCCCGTCGACCGCGCGGCGCAGGGTGATCCGGCTGACCCCGTACTCGGCGCACAGCGACGGCTCCGGGGGCAGCAGCGCCCCCTCCGGCATCGCCGCGACCCGGCGCCGGAGGTGCTCCCGGACCGAGAGGTACTTCGGTCCCGCCGCCGCTGCCGTCACGACCGCCAGGGTATGCGGAGGAAGACGTCTGCGGACGTCATGTCGTATGAGACGTCTCCCGCCCGGGTGAGATCCGGGCCGCTCAGGGGGCCCGCAGCTCGACGACGGTGACCTCGGGGCGGGCGCCGACCCGCATCGGCGGCCCCCAGTAGCCGGCGCCGGCGGTGACGTAGAGCTGGGTGTCCCCGTGCCGGGACAGCCCCTCGACGGCGGGCTGGTCGAGTCGGATCGCGTAGTCGAAGGGCCACAGCTGCCCGCCGTGGGTGTGCCCGGACAGCTGCAGGTCGACACCCGCCGCCCGCGCCTGCTCCACCTGCACCGGCTGGTGGGCCAGCAGGACCACCGGCGTCGCGTCGTCGCGGCCGTCGAGGGCGGCGTCGAGGTCGGCGCCGTGCCCGGGGACGCCGGAGCCCGCGGCCGTGCGGTCGTCGATGCCGGCCAGGTCGAACGACGCGCCGCCGCGGCTGATCGGCACCCGCTCGTTGCGCAGCACCTCGACTCCGAGGGTGGGGAGGTGCCGCAGCCAGGCGGTGGTGTCGACGAAGTACTCGTGGTTGCCGGTGACGAAGAAGACGCCCTGCTCGCTCACCAGGTCGGCCAGCGGGGCGACGTCCTCGCGCAGCTCGTCGAGCTCGCCGTCGACCAGGTCGCCGACGATCGCCACGACGTCGGGCCGCTGCTGGTTGACGATCTCCACCAGCCGCTCGAAGCGCCGCCCGCCGTAGGTGGCCGACAGGTGCCCGTCGGAGAAGGTGACGACGCGCAGCCCGTCGAGGGCGGTGTCCAGCCGCGGCAGCGTCACCGGCACCCGCCGCACGACCGGCGCGGAGTTCGCGGAGTAGGCACCGGTGCCGGCCGTGCCCAGGGCCACCGCGCCGGCGGTCACCGCCAGCGAGCGGGCGATGAAGAGGCGCCGTGAGGGATCGGGAGGTCCGGCCTGCGGCTCCGCGGCCGCCCGAGGCGGCGCGGGGACAGCGGGCACGGTCGCCGGCTCCCGGGCCGGTTCCGGAGCCACGGCCTGCCTCGTCCGCCGGTCCAGCAGCCAGCGCACCGGCTCCAGCGCCAGGAGCGCGAGGAAGGCGTAGAAGGCGACGCCCAGCCACGTGAAGCCGACCCAGGCCAGCGGTGCCTGCGCCGACAGCGACAGGTCGCGGCGGGTCAGCACGGCGGCCGCCGGCAGGAGGGCGAGCAGGACCGTGACCCAGGTGAGCGCCCGGCGTGCCCGGCCCGGCCGGGTGGTGCTGCGGACCAGCCGCCACCACAGGTAGCCGTGCAGGAGGGCGAGCGCGACGAGGACGACCGTGCCGAAGCCGAGGAGGGCGATCAGGGACAGGACGGACCTCGCTTCGCGGCGGACGGCGGGGCGGGGGCGCCCGGCCAGGGAGACGTCCGGCCGGCCCGCGGCGTTCCCGCGCGGGCCGGCCGGACGGTCGTGCTCAGGCCCGCGCGGCGGCGCGGACGGCGTCGCGCAGCGTCGGCTCCAGCGCCCAGAACGCCCGGTCGGCGTGCTCGGCGCGGGCCTCCTCCAGGCCGTGCAGCCGGCCGTAGGTGAAGGTGTCCTCCCCCGCGCCGACGGCGGCGGCGGCCAGCCGCAGGCACCACATCCGCGTGACCACGGTGTCCTGGGCCTCGCCGAGGACGTCCTGCACCTGCTTCATGCAGGCCACCAGTGCCTCGGCCGGCGCGCCGAGCACCGGGGCGGCGACCTCGGCGGTGTAGCGGACCCGCTTGGCGGCCTTGCGCGCCTCGTGCAGGGCGTGCTCGGTCTCCTCCTCGTGGGCACCCGGGTCCACGGCCTCGCGGTCGCGGGCCTCGTCGATGCGGGCGGTGAGCCGCTTGCCGGCGCGCTTGACCGCGTCGGCGAGGACGGCCCGGGCCGGCTCCCCGGCGGCCTCGGCCAGCGGCGGGTCGGCGAGCAGGCCGTCGAGGGCGTCGAGCAGGGCGAGGTGCCGCTTGTCCGACAGCGCGCGGATGGCGGCCTTGCGGCCGCGCTCGACGTCGGCCACCTCGGTGGAGCGCAGCCGGGCGGAGACCGGGCCGCGGACCAGCTCGACCGGCTGGGCGGCGACGACGGCGCGCAGGTGCTCCAGGGCCACCTCGCCGTCGCGGGCGCCGGACAGCGCGCTGCCGATCCACTGCAGCTCGTCGCGGACGGGGTCGGTGGCGGTGCGGTCGAGGACGTCGCGGAAGGCGGCGAGGATGCTGCGCAGCCGCCGGCAGGCCACCCGCAGGTCGTGCACGCCCTCGGGGTCGCCGGTGCGGACGCCGATGTCGGCGACCTGCAGCGCCTCGACCTGGGCCCGCAGGGCGGCGAGGACGACGTCGCCGGCGGTGGGTGCGGCGTCGTCCTTCCCCTTGCCCTTCTTCCCGCCCTTCTTCCCCTTCCTGCCCTTGCCCTGGGGGGCCTCCGGCGCGGGCGCGACGGCCGGCAGGGCCGCGGGCAGCCTGCCCGACAGGACCCGGGAGAGCTTCGACGGCGAGTCCGACGGCCGGATGCCCGCGGCGACCAGGACCTCGCCGACGGCGTCGAGCAGCTCCGGGTCGCCGTCGACGAGCTCGACCTCGATCTCGCGCCACGTGGTGACCTCGGCGGGCGACCCGGGGTCGGGCGCCATCGCGGTGCCGGTGACGGTGTCGGCGGCGACCTCGGCGAGCACCCGGCCCTCGCCGTCGAGCAGCTCGGTGACCTGGCGCGTCGTCTGCAGCATCGCCACCGGCTCGGGACGCACGCCGCGGAGGACCGCGGTCACCGGCTCGGTCACCGCGCGCGGCACGACGGTGCGGCGGGTGCCCAGCGGCGCGTGCACCTCGCGGCGCGACCCGGCGACGGCGGTCGGCAGCTTGAGGTGCCAGCCGGCGTCGGTGCCGCCGGTGCGCCGGCGCAGGGTGATCCGCGCGCGCAGCAGCCGCAGGTCCGGGCTGTCGTAGTAGGTGGCGTCCAGGTCGTGCGTCACCGGGTCACCCACGGTGACGACGCCGTGGCCGACGCCGGTGAGGTCGGGCAGGACGACGTCCGGCCCCGCCTCGAACTTCCGCTCGACCTCGAGCTTCCCGCTGCCCACGTCGTCCTCCTCAGGTGGTCTTCTCCCGCACCGACCGTAGGCGTCACCCGCGTGTCGGGACACACGGCACCGGGCACTCCCCCGCCCGAGGACGCCAGAGCAGGCGTGCGGAGGAGGCGAGCACCGTGTTGAGCGAGCGAGACCTGTCGGCGGCGATCGGGAGCACGGCCCACGGACCCGACGGCGAGAAGATCGGCACCGTCGAGAGCTTCTTCGTCGACGACCGCACCGGCGCGCCGACCTGGGTGGCCGTGAGCACGGGCCTGTTTGGCACCCGCCACTCGGTCGTGCCGGCCACCGAGGCCACCTTCTCCGACGGGATGCTGCAGGTCCCGGTGGGCAAGGAGGCGGTGCGTCACGCGCCCGCCGTCCACGGGGACCACCTGAGCCCGGAGGAGGAGGAGGAGCTGCGCCGCCACTACGGGATCGGAACGGGCACCGGGACGGGCACGGAGGCCGGCGTGGGCACCGGCGCACCGACCGGGACGGCGGCGGGCCCGACGACCGACACGACGACCGACACGACGACCGACACGACGACCGGCACGACGACCGGCACGACGACCGCCGGGACCGCGGGGGCCGCCGCTGCCGCGGGGGCCGCCGGGACCACGGGCCTCACCCCGGGGCCGGCGACCGACCCCGGCACGCGCCCGGTTCCGCCGCCGGCGTCCGACGTCCGCACCACCACCGAGCAGGCCGCGCCGCCGCTGCCCTCCGACGGCGCCATGACGCGCAGCGAGGAGCAGGTGCGGGTGGGCACTGAGCAGGTCGCCGCCACCCGCGTACGCGTCGTGAAGTACGTGGTCACCGAGGAGGTGCAGGTGACGGTGCCGATCCGGCGCGAGGAGATCCGCGTCGAGGAGGTCCCGTTCGACGCGCCCGACCCGGGCCCCGGCGAGTCGCTCGTGCCGGCGGGGACCGGTGTCCCGGGCGGTGCCGGCTCCGGCGGCGGGCCGGCCGGGCCCGTCCCGGGCGGCGGGGTCGGCGGCGGGGTCGGGGGCGGCCTCGCCGGTGCCGCCGGTGTGCCCGAGGAGATCGTGCTGCACGCCGAGCGGCCGGTCGTGAGCGTGGAGGTCGTGCCGGTCGAGCGGGTGCGGCTGCGCACCGAGCTCGTGCAGGGCCACGAGCGGATCACCGAGCAGGTGCGGCGCGAGCAGATCGTGGTCGACGAGACCCCGACGCGGCAGGCGGGCACGGCACAGGCGGGCACGGCACAGGCGGGGACGGCACAGGCGGGGACGGTGCAGGCCGGGACCGCGCCGGCCGAGCAGACGCAGCAGATCGACGCCGTCCCGCCGGCCGACCGGACACAGCAGATCAGCCCGGTCCCGCCGGCCGGTCAGGCCCCGCCGCGCTAGCCGCGGCGGTCTGCGAGGAAGGCGAACCGCTGGCGGGTGGCGGCGACCTCGGCGGCGTCGACGTCGGCGAGCACCAGCGTCTCCCCACCCGCGGCGGTGGCCAGGAGGTCGCCCATCGGGCTGACCACCTGGCTGTCGCCGGCGTGCTCGAGGCCGTCGCCGCCGGTGCCCACGCGGTTGCAGGCCACCACGTACGCCTGGTTCTCGATGGCGCGGGCGCGCAGCAGCGTCGTCCAGTGGTGCCGGCGCGGCGAGGGCCAGTTCGCGGTCACCAGGTAGACGTCGGTCTGCTCGGCGGCGGCCCAGAAGACGTCGGCGAAGCGCAGGTCGTAGCAGATGAACGGCGTGACCCGCAGGCCGCCGACCTCCACCGTCACCGGCGCCTCCCCGGCGCGGAACCGCTCGGCCTCCCCGCCGTGGGTGAACGGGTGCAGCTTGCGGTAGCGGTGCACCTGCCCGTCCGGCCCGGCCAGGACGAGGGAGTTGAACGGCAGGTCGCCGCCCGGGGCGATCTCCGGGCAGCTGCCGGCCACCCAGACGCCGTGCTCGGCCGCCTGCGCGCGGAGGAAGGACGCCGACGGGCCGTCCTCGGGCTCGCCGATGCCCGGCGTCATGGAGAAGCCGGTGGAGAACGTCTCGCTGAGCAGCACGAACTCCGCGCCGGCGGCGGCCGCCCGGGCCACCTGGGGGGCGAGCCGGGCGTAGTTGGCCTCCCGGTCCTCCCAGACGATGTCGTGCTGGACCACGCCGAACCTCACGCTGCGCCTCCCCGGCCGGATCTCATGGGGACATCCTGGCCAAGCGGTCGACGGCCTCGGTGAGCACCTCGTCGCGCTTGCAGAAGGCGAACCGGACGAGGTGCCGGCCGAGGCCCGCGTGCTCCGCCGTCCAGAAGACGCCCGCCGGCACGGCGACCACCCCCGCCCGGTGCGGCAGCTCCCGGCAGAAGGCCAGGCCGTCGTCGCCGTCGGCGATCCCCCGGACGTCGACGGTGGCGAAGTAGGTGGCCTCCGGGCTGATCGTCGGCAGGCCCGCGGCGCGCAGGCCGTCGACCAGGACGTCGCGGCGGCGCTGCAGGTCGCGGGCGATCCCGGTGAAGTACGCGTCGGGCAGGGCGAGCCCCGCGGCGATCGCCGGCTGGAGGGGCCCGGCGTTGACGTAGGTGAGGAACTGCTTCGCGGTGCGGACGGCGGCCACCAGCGGTGCCGGGCCGCAGGTCCAGCCCACCTTCCAGCCGGTGGTGCTGAACGTCTTGCCGCCGCTGCCGACCACCAGCGTCCGCTCGTGCAGGCCCGGCAGCGTCGCCGGCGAGACGTGCTCCGCGCCGTCGAAGACGAGGTGCTCGTAGACCTCGTCGGTGACCAGCAGCAGGCCGGCGGTGAGGACGACCTCGGCGACGGCGTCGAGCTCCTCGCGGCGGAAGACCTTGCCGGTGGGGTTGTGCGGGGTGTTGAGCAGCAGGAGCTTCGCCCGCGGGGTGACGGCGGCGCGCAGGTCGGCGGGGTCGAAGGTCCAGACCGCGCCGTCGGCGTTGGCCCGCGGCGGGGTCAGCGGCACCGGGCGCAGCACCCCGCCGGCCATGGCGACCGCCGCGGCGTAGCTGTCGTAGACCGGCTCGAACACCACGACCTCGTCGCCGGGCTCGACCAGCGCGAGCATCGCGGCGGTGAGCGCCTCGGTGGCGCCGGCGGTGACCAGCACCTCGGTGTCGGGGTCGTAGGCCAGCCCGCGGAAGCGCGCGACGTGCGCGGCGATCGCCGCCCGCAGCTCCGGGGTGCCGGGCCCGGGCGGGTACTGGTCGTGGGCGGTGCCGATCGCCGAGCGGGCGACGTCGAGGACCTCCGCCGGGCCCGGGGTGTCGGGGAAGCCCTGGCCGAGGTTGATCGAGCCGGTGGTCACGGCCAGCGCGCTCATCTCGGCGAAGACCGTCGTCCCGAAGCCCTGCAGGCGCCCGGCCAGGTACGGGGCGGTCATGCCGCCACCGCGAAGCGCACGGTCCGGCGGGCGACGTCGGCCTCGGCCAGCCGCACCCGCACCCGGGCGCCGGCCGTGAGGCCCGCGCCGGCGCAGCGTGCCCGGATCACCGGGTCGGCGAGCACCACGGTGCCCCGGTCGTCGTCGGCGTCCACCACCACGGCGTCGAACTCCTCCCCCTCGCGGCCGGCGAGCAGCCAGGCCTCGGTCGCGTCGACGACGGCCCGCTCGACCGCCCGGGTGCGCCGGTCGGAGGCGGTCATGAGCGCCGGCAGCTCCGGCAGCGCCGCGCGGACCGCCGGGTCGGGCTCGCGCCCGGCGGCCAGCGCCAGGCAGACCTCGGTGCCGAAGCGGTCCACGAGCCGGCGCAGCGGCGCGGTGACGTGGGCGTACGGCGCGGCGACGCCGGCGTGCCCGGGGTCGGCGGGCGGGTCGCCGTCGAACGGCGTGTAGGCGGCGCCGCGCAGCAGGGCGGTGGCCTCCTCGAGGAAGGCGAGGTGCCGCGGGTCGGCGAGGTCGAGGCCGGCCAGCACCGCGCCGGGGCCGGCGCCCGCGGGCCAGTCGACGCCGAGCGCGGGTGCGAGGCGGCGCATCCGCTCGACGTCCTCGGGGCGGGCCTGCGGCAGCGTGCGCAGGACGCCGACGCCGCCGTCGAGCATGAGCCGGGCGGCGACGCGGCCGGTGAGCAGCGAGATCTCCGCGTTCCATCCCTCGACCGGCAGCGGCGCGCGGGCGACGAGCGTCCAGCCGCCGCCGTCGGTGCGCACGACCTCCTGGTCGGGGGAGCCCAGCTCGATCGCGCCGCGGTCGGCGGCGCGCGCCCGCAGCAGCCGGCCGAGCTCGGGCAGCAGCTCCAGCGCTCCCGTCAGCGTGCCCGCGTCGGCCTGCGCCTGGACGTCGGGATAGGCGAGCTGGGCGCGGCTGCGGACGCGGGCGCGGCGCAGGTCGACCGACCGCACGTCGCCGTCGGCGTCGAGCCGGATGGTCCACAGCGCGGCGGCGCGGTCCTCGCCGGGTAGCAGGCTGGCCGCACCCTCGCTGAGCACCGGCGGGTGCAGCGGCGTGCGCCGGTCGGGCGCGTAAAGGGTCTGGCCGCGGCGGCGGGCCTCGGCGTCGAGCGCGCTCCCCGGCGCGACGACGGCGCCGACGTCGGCGATCGCGTAGCTGACCACGTAGCCGCCGCCCTCCCGCGCGAGGTGTACGGCCTGGTCGAGGTCACGGCTGCCCGGCGGGTCGAGGGTGACCAGCTCCAGGCCGGTGGCGTCCTCGCCGGGCAGCGCCGGGTCGGCGGCGAGGCGCTCGGCCTCGGCGAGCACCGCGGGCGGGAAGTCCTCCGGGACGTCGAACTCGGCGCGGATCGCGGCGAAGTCGGGCCCGGGGACGGCGGCCGGCCAGCGCGGCACGACCGCGTTCCACGTGGAACGCGCGTCGGGGCTCACGCGACCCGGACGTCCTCGGCGCCCTCGATGCTCACGACGTCGCCCCGCCGGACCTGCCGGCCGCGCCGGTCCTCGGGCTCGCCGTTCACCCGGACCGTGCCGGTGACCAGCACGTCCTTCACCTGGGCGCCGGTGGGGACGGCGTCGACGAGCTTGAGCAGCTGGCCGAGGCGGATGGAGTCCTCACCGGGACGGAGCTCGATCGTGCGCACGTCCCCCATCCTCACGCGGGGGTGAGCGCGTCGCCGACCGCCACCCGGCCGGGCACCGGCACCAGCGCGCCGACGGCCAGGGTGCCGCCGCGCTCGCGGTGGATGGTCTTGAGGACGCCGCTGTCGCGGGCGATGCCGCCGGGCTGGGGGCGGGTGACCATCACGCAGCGGGCGACCGGCTTCAGCACGTCGAGGACGGCGCCGCCGAGCCGCACGGTGCCGCCCACGAGGTCGTCCTCGCCCGCGCCGTCGAGCAGCACGTTCGCGCGGAACCGGCGGCGGTCCCAGGTGCCGAGCGTGCCGGAGGAGACCAGCGAGACCCGGATGCGGGAGCTGTCGTGGAACGCGCCCGACGCCCCCTCGAACGCGTCCCACACGTCCTCGTCGTCGTCCGGGGCCTCGTAGTGCCGGGGCCCGCGCTCGACGTCGGCCGCGCGCAGCGTCACCGGCCGGCCGAGCCAGTCGGAGAGGACGTCGTCGTCGGTGGTCACCGTGCCGTCGGGCAGCACCACCTCGACGCCGCCGTCAGCGCGCAGGCGGGCGGCGGCGAAGAGCAGGTCGGGAACGCGGCGTGCGGTCAGCCCGTAGCCGGTCGAGCGGTCGAACAGCGCCCACTGCCGGTCACCGGCCAGGCCCTGCGTCCCGACGTCGACGGCGTCGAGCCGCTCCCCCTGCAGCGACTTCACCGGGTAGCGCCACAGCTCCAGCACCCGCACGTCAGGCCTCCCAGGCGAGGGTCCAGGTGCCCGACCAGGACTCCCCCGGCCCGAGGACGACGAGGTCCGCGGAGTCGGCGAGCGCGTTCGGCGGGCAGGTCATCGGCTCGACGGCGAGGCTGCGGCGGCGCTGGCCCTCGGGCAGCGTGTCGCCGCTGTAGACCTGCAGCCACGGCCACGACCCGTCGACGGCGAGCTCGAGCGCCCCGGCCGGGCCGCGCAGGCGCACGCGGGCCCAGCCGTCGTCGTCGCGGACGAGGTCGGTGACGGCGTCGTCGAGGGCGCGGTCGCCGATCCGGCCGATGTCGCCGTCGAAGGGCCGGCGGGTGCCGGTGGGCAGGCCGCCGTCGAGGTCGAGCGCGGTGCGGGCGGGGACGGTCAGCTCGGCGTCGGCGATGCCGCCGTCGGCCGTGGCGCCGACGGCGAGGTAGGGGTGCATCCCGGTGCCGAACGGCGCGGGGCGGTCGCCGGCGTTGCGGACGCGGACGGTGACGGTGAGCCGGTCGGGGGCGAGGACGTGGTCGACGGCGGCGGCCAGGCGGAAGGGGTAGCCGGGGCGGGCCTCGACGACGGTGCCCACCGTGACGGCGTCGGATTGCCGGGCGAGCACCTCCCACCGCAGCCAGGTGACCAGCCCGTGCGCGGCCGGCTTGCCGGGGCCGGCGACGTCGAGCTGGAGCTGCTGCCCCTCCCACGTCCACTGCCCGTCGCGCAGCCTGTTGGGCCAGGGCAGGAGCACGCCGCCGCGCCGCCCGGCGGGGACCGTGCCGGCGGGGTAGCCGTCGAGGACGGCCCGGTCCCCGACGGTCAGCGCGCGCAGGCCGCCGCCGCGCAGGTCGACGGCGAGGCGGGCGTCGCCGCTGACCAGCTCCACCTCCGCCGGCTCGATCGCGGGCCACGCGGTCATCAGCGGGACGCTCATGCCCGGCAGCCCACCACACCCGGCCCCGCCCGGCCCAGCGGGTCGCCGCCCCGGCCCGGCGGGTCGCCACCCCGGCCTAGCGGGTGTAGCGGCCGCGGACGAGTGCGTCGACGCGCTCCAGCCACGTCGTGCCGTACCGGTCGAGGACGGCGCGGACGGTGTCCCGGGTGCTCACCACCCCTCCCTACCCGGCGGTGTCGAGGGACGCTGCGGATCTGTGGACGAGGCGTTGACCTGGGGATTCGTCCTGCAGTGGGTCGTCCGGCGGGCTAGACTCCGTACATGCGTTCGAGCGGGATCGGGAGTGGCGACGTCCTCGACGACGTCGCCGCGCTGGTCGCCGAGCGCAACCGGATCGACGCCCGGCTGGCCCGCGCGGTGCGGGCCGCGGAGCTGTCCCAGGCCGCCGAGCGCGACGGGCTCAAGAGCATGGCGTCCTGGCTGTGCGGGCACTGCCGGCTGCCCGGGCGCGAGGCGGCGCGGCTGGTGCGCAACGGCCGCGCGCTGGAGCACCTGCCGGCCCTCGCCGAGGCGCACGACGCCGGGCTGGTCACCGCCGCCCAGGTGGCCGTCGCCGCCGAGGTGACCACCCCGGCCCGGCGGGCCGCCGCCGCGGCGCACGGTGTGGACCTGGGCGAGATCGACGCCGTCCTCACCGCCGTGGCGATCGAGCAGGACCACGACGCCCTGGTGGTCGTCGTCCGGCGTTACTGCACCGCGCTGGACCCCGACGGGCCCGAACCCGACCCCACCGAGGGGCGGCGGATGAGCGTGGTCCGCCACGCCGACGGCACCGTCACCTTCCACCTGCAGCTCGACCCGGTCGGCGCCGAGCGGTTCGCCACCGCGGTGGAGGCGCACGTGCAGGCCGACCGGCCCGCCGGCGACGAGCGCACCCGCGCCCAACGCCTGGCCGACGGCGCCGTGCAACTGGCCGACACCGCGCTGGCCACCGGCGCCACCCCTCAGCTGCGCGGGGTCAAGCCGCAGGTCGTGGTGAAGGTCGACGCCGAGGACCTGCACGACCCCGACTGTCCACGCGACCACGTCCCGGCCGGCGCCGATCCCGAGAGCCAGACCGATGCCGAGGTCACCCCGGACGGCAACGCCGGGTCGAGCAGGGCGTCCTCGCTCCCACCGTGGCGGGGCTCCGCCACCCTCGGGTCGGGCACCGTCGTCCCCGCCGCCACCGCCCGCTGGCTCGCCTGCGACGGTGCCATCACCCGCGTCGTCCTCGACCCCGAGGGCGTCCCGCTCGACCTCGGCAGGGCGCAGCGGCTGGCCGACCGGCACCTCCGCCGCGCCGCCGAGATCCGCGACGGCGGCTGCGTCTTCGCCGGCTGCCGCGCCCCCACCTGGTGGTGCGACGTCCACCACCTCGTCCACTGGCTCGACGGCGGCGAGACATCACTGCACAACTCGGCGCTGCTGTGCGAACGGCACCACACCAAGGTCCATCACGGCTTCCGCGTGCAACGCCTGCCCGACGGCCGATGGCACACCTGGCGGCCCGACGGCACCGAGATCCGCACACCCGCGGCGTTGCGGTCGCCGCCGCTCGTCTCCGCCTGAGCCCGGCCGTGCCGGGCTGCGCGCCGTCAGGGCGCGGCGGTCACCTGCTCGCCGATCTGCAGCACCTGGTCGCGGGTCAGCGCCTGCGGCGCGAGCAGGCGGAAGAACCGGCCGTCCGGGAGCTGCCCGACCAGGGTCCAGAACGACTGCTGGCCCGCGTCGCCGGCCAGCAGCGCCAGCCGGCCGTCGCGGCCCTGCACGGTCACCGGCTCGGTCGGCGCGGCCGTCGGCATCCCCTCGAGGAGCTCGTCGATCGTCCCGGTGTACTGCGAGCCCACCGCGCTCAGTCGCAGCGCCAGCAGGGGGTCGGCGTCGCTCACCAGGTCGAGGCTGCGGCTCTCCTCGTAACCGCCCACCGACCAGCCGGCCGGCGCCAGCCCGAACTGCAGGCCCACCGGCTGCGGGCGGTCGACCACCGACTCCCCCACCGCCACCAGCGCGGCGACGTCGAACCGGGCGCCCTCCCCCGTCAGCCAGACCCAGCGCCCGTCGGCACGCTCCCAGAGCAGGCTGACGACGCCGTCCTCCCGCCAGACCGCGGCCTCGGCGCCGCCGACGGCCGCCGTCCCGGTCGGCTCCCCCTCGGGCCAGAAGCCGTACCCCTCGGACGAGCGGGGGTCCTCCGGGTAGAGGGTGAGCACCACCTGGCCCGCGCCGGAGGGCCCGGGCGCGCCGGTCCCCGGGTCGACGGGCAGGTAGGCCGCCACGTACCAGGGCGGCTCGTCGCCGTACTGCGGCATGCCGCCGCGCCGGCTGTAGAACGGTGCCAGGCCCTCCGGCGGCGCCTCGACGGTCACCGGGAAGGTGACCGCCTCCGCCGCCACCAGCGCCAGCGTGCCGGGAGCGACGGGCGCGCCCGCCGAGGGCACGGCCGGCGCCCCGGGCTCCGGCGGCGAGCCGACGACGACGGCCGTCGCCCAGGCCGCGGCCAGCGCCACCAGCGCGGTGGCCACCCGGACGACCGTCCTCCGGCGCGGGCGCCGGCGCGGCGCGGTGCGGGCCTCGTGCGCGTCGGCCACGAGCTGCCGGGCGGCCACCACCGACGCGGGCTCCGCGACGACCAGCGACAGGCCGGCGTCGGCCGTGACCGCGGCCAGCAACTCCTCGGGCAGGGGCGGCAGGTCGGCGTCGCGCACGCCGGCGGCGCCGTCGAGCAGGACGTCCAGGTCGCGGTCAGCGAGCACCGCCGGCCTCCTCGGGGTCGGTGGGGTCGAGCAGGACGCGGAGGCGGGCGCGTGCCCGGTGCAGCCGCACCCGCGCGGTGCCGGGCGCGATCCCGAGGGCGGCGGCCGCCTGGGCCGGGGTCAGGCCCTCCCAGGCGACCAGCGTCACGAGCTCCCGGTCCTCCGGGGAGAGCCGGTCGAGCGCGGCGCGCACCGAGCGCCGCAGCACCCCGCTCTCGTGCGACTCGGCGGGGTCGGGGACGTCGGCGTCGGCGAGCGCGCCGGCCAGCCGCTCCCCCAGCCGGCCGGCCCGCCGGCTGCTGCGCGCGGCGTTGGCCAGGCAGAGCCGGGCGACGCCGAACAGCCACGGCCGCACCTCCTCCGGGTCCGCCGGCAGGTCCGCCCGGCGGCGCCACGCCGTCGCGAAGGTCTCGGCGACGACGTCGTAGGCGTCCTCCCGCGTGGCCGCCCGCCGCAGCGCGTAGCCGAGCACCGCGGTGCCGCACGCCCGGTAGGCCGCCTCCAGCCGCTCGTCGGCCGTCGCGGGAGGGTCGTCCGTCGCGGGCGGCGGCCCGTGCATCGCGATCACACCCCTCCATGTCCGGCTTGGGCCGGAGCGTTACGGCCGCACCTGGGCCGCTCGACGGCGGGGTCCCGATCCGTCGGATCCCTTGCTCATCCCGTAGCAGTAATGCTACGAATGGAGGCATGGGTCGTCGGCCACGCACGGACGCCGACCGCGTCCACGACCGCATCGCGGTGCTCCGGGCGGAGCGCCGCGTCAGCCGCAAGGAGCTGGCCGACGGCGTGGGCGTCCACCCGCAGACCATCGGCTACCTCGAGCGCGGCGAGTACAGCCCGTCGCTGGCCCTGGCCCTGCGGATCGCCCGCTTCTTCGACCTCCCGGTCGAGGCGGTCTTCTCCCTCGACCCGCTGCCCCCGATCGGTTCCGAGCTCACCCGGAGGACGCCATGACCACCCCGTCCGAGCAGACGTACATGGCCCGCGCGTTCGAGGACGACCGCTACGCCTGGACCCGCGCCCGCACCGCCCGCCACCGCGCGGTGCTCGCCGAGGCGGCACTGCTGGCCACCCTCGTGGCGACGACGCTGGCCGCCGCCCTCACCGGCGCGGGGTGGACCACCGCCTACTTCGTCGCCTGGACGGCCGGGATGCTGCTGTTCATCCCGCTGCACTCGCTGCTCAACCTCGGCATCCGCGGGGTCTTCGACCGTGGGCGGCAGTCGCTCGACGAGCACCAGCAGGGCATGCGTGAGCACTCACACGCGCGCGTCGGCTGGCCGACGTGGGCGCTGTCGTTCGCCGCCTGGGCGGGCGGCATCGCCCTCGCCGCCGGCACCGGGCACACCGCGCTGGCGCTCTGCCTGGGCTTCCTGCTGTGGCTCACCTCCGGCCTGCTGCCCTACTGGCACCTGGCCTGGACGCTGCCCGACGAGGAGGACGCCGAGGCCGACGAGGCGCTCGCCGCCTGACCGGCGGCGCGGCTCACGGGCGGCCGAGCACCCGCTCGTAGTACAGCGAGCAGCCGGCGTCCGGGTCGTCCACGTAGGCGCCGAACGCGGGGATCGGCCGGTAGCCCGCGCCCTCGTACAGCCGGATCGCCTCCGGCTGGCGCGGGCCGGTCTCCAGCCGCAGCGTCGTCCACCCGCGCTCGGCGGCCGCCGCCTCCAGCCCGGCGAGCAGTGCCTTGGAGACGCCCCGCCCGCGGGCGTCCGGGACGACGTACATCCGCTTGACCTCCGCGGCCCCGTCGCCGAGGGGCCGCAGCGCGCCGCAGCCGATCGCGGTCCCGGCGGCGTCGCGGGCCAGCAGCACGACGGCGACGTCGGCCGCCGTGGGCTTCGTCCCGGGCTCCAGGTCGCCGTCGTAGCGCTCCCGGA
Organism: Geodermatophilus sp. SYSU D01119; assembly: GCF_054049975.1. Classification (NCBI taxonomy): domain Bacteria; kingdom Bacillati; phylum Actinomycetota; class Actinomycetes; order Geodermatophilales; family Geodermatophilaceae; genus Geodermatophilus; species Geodermatophilus sp. SYSU D01119. Next base: position 29,387 of record NZ_JBJGYL010000035.1, read on the forward strand.
GCTCGGCCTGCTGGGCGGCTGTCAGCCGCTGCACCTCGTCGTCGTCCCAGGCGGCGGGCGACAGCGTCGCCCCGGCGTCGGTGGTCGTCACGCCGCCATCCTGGCCGGACGCACCGCCGCCCGACCGTGCAGGACGCACCGGCGATGGGTGACGTCTGTCAATGGTGGCGGGCCCCGCAGCGGGAAAGACTCGGAGCACCCCGCCGATGAGGAGCCCGAGATGCCCGAGCCGCACCAGCTCGCCGCCGACGCCGACCGCGCCGCCGTCGTCACCCGCCTCGACGAGTCCCTGGCCGACGGCCGGCTCACCCTCGCCGAGTACGAGGACCGCAGCGCCCGGGCGCACGGCGCCCGCACCTACGGCGAGCTCGCCGAGCTGACCACCGACCTCCCCCGGCCGGCCGCCCCGTCCGCGACCGGCGCGGCCGCCGGCCCGTCGCCCGTGGCCCGGGCCGTGTACGGCGGCGCCTGGCACGGCGCGTGGGGCGACGACCTGCGCGCCGCCTGGACCAGCTGGCTGGTCACCGGGGTCCTCGTCACCGGCATCTGGCTCGTCTCGATGCTGGGCAGCGGCGAGCTGCTCTACCCCTGGCCGGTCTGGGTCGTCGGCCCGTGGGGCTTCGTCCTGCTGGCCCGCACCCTCGGCGAGCGCCGGTCGCGCGGCGACCGGCAGCTGCCCGCCTGATCCGGTGCGGGTGCGTCCGCGACCGGCCGGGTAGGCCCTCCCGCGACCGCAGTCGCCGTCCCGGGAGGACCCCGTGCACACGCTCACCGAGCGCTTCACCGCAGCCCTGCACCACCTCGACGCCGAGTCCGACCCCCAGCCGATGGTCGACCTCACCGGCGAGGACGCCACGCTGATCAAGCTCAACTCCGACCACGAGGCCCAGGGACCCGACGGCGCCCGCCGCTTCTGGGAGGACTACCGTAACGTCTTCGGCGAGCTGGAGACGACGTTCACCTCGAGCACCGTCGGGGAGCGGACGGCGGCGCTGGAGTGGGAGTCGCGCGGCACCCTGCGCAGCGGCCGCCCCTTCACCTACCGCGGCGTCACCGTCATCGAGGGCGACGGCTCCGACGACGGCCTGCTCACCGGCGTGCGCACCTACTACGACTCGGCCGCCTTCCTGCAGGAGACCGCCGGCACCGCCTGAGCGGGGCCGGGGGACGCTCAGCCCTCGCCGACCGCGCGCGCCGCGCAGTCGGCGAGGATGGCGTCCCAGCCGGCGTAGATCCCCATGAGCTCGACGTCGCTGCGCTCGCCCTCGATCGGGGGGTAGGTGAAGGTCGTGGAGCCGTCGGGCCCGAACGTCACCCGGAAGTCCTCGGGCAGGCAGGTGACGAACCGCTTCTGGGCGGCCGGGTCGCCGTACAGCCGCTCGTCCACCGGCTGGGCGAAGGCCCACTGCTCGGCCCCGCCCGACGTCTCGGTCCGGGGGACGCCCCGGGCCGTGGTCACGACCTCCCCGTCCCGGACGACCTCGACCGTCTCCGCGCCGACGTAGACCGGCCGGTCGACCTCGGTCACCAGCACGCCGTCGTCCCCCCGCAGGTCGGTCCACACCCGGCCGACGGTGACGTCGTCGAAGCGCACGGTGCCCGGCGAGTACCGCGCGCTGTCCCCCGGCAGGCCGATGACCACGAGGAGCGCCTGCTCGCCGGTCGCCTCGAGCAGCACCACCGGCTGCGCCAGGCTCCCCCGCTGCGGCTGCGCCAGGAGCGTCAGCTCGCCCGGCGCGGCGCCGGCCGGGCCGCCGAACCACGCGTACACGCGCTGGCCGCCGTCCGCGCCCATGACCAGCGCCCAGCGGCGGCCGCCGGGCAGGTCGCCGGCGAAGAGCACGCGCCGGGAGTCCGCCGGCGGGCGCAGCTCGGTGCCGTTCAGTCCCACCGGCGCCGACCACTCGAGGGCGGCCACCCCGGCGACGAACGCCTCGTCGCCGGCGAGGGAGCCGCGCGTCGGCACGTCGAACAGCCCGGGGGCGGCCTGGGTCGTCCGGTCCGTGGCGGCCTGGCCGGCCGCCGGGCCGGCGTCGGGCAGCACGGCGGGGACGGCGCCGGCCAGCAGGGCGACGGCGAGCGCGCCGCCGGCCCACGCCGCCCGCACCCGGCGCTGACGGCGGGCCAGGCCGATCGCGGCGTCGGCGGTGTCCTGTCCCCGCGGCGGGCCGGCCTGGGCGGCCAGCCGGTGCAGGGCGTCGCGGACGTCGAGGTCGGTCACGACGTGCTCCCGTCGGTCAGGGGGGCGGGCTCGGGCCGGGCGGGCGGGGCGTCGAGCGCCCGGCGGACGGCCGCCAGGCCCCGCGCGGTGTGGGTGCGGACGGTGCTGGTCGAGCAGCCGAGGACGCGCGCGGTCTCGGTCTCGCCGAGGTCCTCGTAGAAGCGCAGGACGAGCACCGCCCGCGCCCGGGGCGACAGGGTGTCCAGCGCGCGGCGCAGCTCGTCGCCGAGCGCGTGCGCGTCCTGCCAGTCGCCGACGGCGGCCTCGGGCAGCGTCTCGAGGACCTGCTCGCCGTTCATCAGGCGGCGCCGCCAGCTCAGGTGGCAGTTGAGCAGCAGCCGGCGCACGTAGGCGATCGGGACGTCGGCCCGCTGGACCCGGCGCCAGTGCCGGTGTGCCCGCGCCAGCGCCGTCTGCACGAGGTCCTCGGCGTGGCCGCGGTCGCCGGTGAGCAGGTAGGCGGTGCGCAGCAGCGCCGCCTCGTGGGCGACGACGAACGCCGTGAAGTCGTCCCGGTCCGCGCCCATGCTCCCCCGTCCGCCGCGCCCCGGCCGTGCCCCGGCCGTGCTCCTGACCAGGTGACCCGGCGGGGGCCCCGGATCCGCGACGGCGGGCGGTCACGATCCGGTCACGCCGGCCGGGTGACCCCCCGGGCGCGGGGAGCCCGGGACGCGAGAAGGCCCCCGGGGAGTCCCGGGGGCCTTCTCGTCTGGTGGGCAAGGGGGGAGTTGAACCCCCACGTCCTCACGGACACACGGACCTGAACCGTGCGCGTCTGCCATTCCGCCACTTGCCCTGGCGAGGAAGGACAGTAGCAGCCGCCCGCCGACCGACGGCGGAGGGGTCCGGGCCGGGTGCGCGGCGTGCCGTGGCCCGGGCGCGCGGCGCGCTGTGACGCTGCGCGTTCCTGGCCGGTCGGTGGCCGACCGCCCGGCTACGATCAACCGAGGACCACCCATCCGAGCGAGCGTGGAGGAGCGACTGTGGGCGTGCTGCAGCGCTTCGAGCGACGACTCGAGGGCATCGTGGGCGTCACCTTCGCGCGCCTGTTCAAGGGCAAGGTGCACCCCGCCGAGATCGCCAAGGCGCTGCAGCGGGAGGCCGACGAGCAGCGCTCCGTGCTGGGCGAGGGCCGGGTCCTCGCGCCCAACGTCTACGACGTGCGGCTGGGCCCCACCGACTACGAGAACCTCGCCGAGTGGTCCGACCAGCTGGCCGCGCAGCTCGCCGACATGGTGGCCGAGCACATCGACGACGAGGGCTGGCAGACCTTCGGCGCCGTGCAGGTCCGGCTCGAGCGCGACGACGACCTGCCCACCGGCGTGTTCGAGGTGAGCTCGCACGTCGCCGACCCGGCCCGTCCGGGCACCCGGGCCGAGGCCGCGCAGCCGGCCCCGCCGATGGGCTCGGGCGCGGTCCCGCCGCTGCCGCCGCTGGGCGGGCGGGTGCCCACCGACACCGGCCGCCAGCACCCCTCCGTCGTCGGCCGCGCGGGCTCCCGGCCCGGCGTCACGCACGTGCTCGTCGTCGACGGGCCCGGCACCCGGCACGAGCTGACCACCGGCCGCAACGTCATCGGCCGCGGCACCGACGCCGACATCCGGCTGCCCGACACGGGGGTCAGCCGCAAGCACGTCGACGTCGTCCTGGACGAGGGCACCGCCTACGCCGAGGACCTCGGCTCCACCAACGGCACCCTGGTCAACGGCCGCCGGATCAGCCGGCAGGCGCTCGCCGACGGCGACGTCATCCGCATCGGCCACTCGGTCCTGGTCTACCGGCAGGACGGCGCGTGAGCGACGCCGTGCGCTCGACCAGGCGGAGCACCGGGGGCCGGTCGTGACCGCCGAGATCGTCCTGCAGGTCTTCCGCTTCGGGTTCCTGCTGCTGCTCTGGCTGTTCATCTTCGCCGCGTTCCGCGTGGTGCGGGCCGACCTGTTCGGCGGGCGCACCGGCCGGGTCGCCTCGGTCCCGCCGCGGGCGGCGGCCGCCGGGCGCCGCCGCGGCCGCGGGCCCCGCACGCTCGTCGTCACCGCCGGCCCGCTCAGCGGCACCAAGATCACCCTGGGCGAGCAGCCGATCCTCATCGGCCGCGCCGACGACTCCACGCTCGTGCTCACCGACGACTTCGCCAGCAGCCGGCACGCGCGGCTGACGAACCGGGGTGGACAGTGGTACGTCGAGGACCTGGGGTCGACCAACGGCACCTACCTCGACCAGCAGCGGGTGCAGGGTCCGCTGCTCGTGGCTCCCGGCCAGCCGATCCGCATCGGCCAGACCGCCCTGGAGCTGCGCTGATGGGCACCATCCTGTCGGGCACCATGCTGATGGGCAGCACGCACACGACCACGGGGAGCGGCAGAGCAGACGTGAGCAGGTCCCGATGAGTCTCGCGCTGCGCTACGCCGCCCGCTCCGACCGCGGCCTCGTCCGCGGCAACAACCAGGACTCGGTGTACGCCGGGCCCCGGCTGCTCGCCGTCGCCGACGGGATGGGCGGCCACGCCGCCGGCGACGTCGCCAGCAAGGTCGTGATCGCCGCGCTCGAGCACCTCGACGAGGACGCGCCCAGCGGCGACATGCTGCAGGCGCTGCGCGAGGCGGTCTTCGACGGCAGCGAGCACCTGCGCGAGGTCATCCGCGAGTCGCCACAGCTGGAGGGCATGGGCACCACGCTCACCGCCGTCCTGTTCGCCGGCGGCCGGCTGGCGCTGTGCCACGTGGGCGACTCCCGCGCCTACCTGCTGCGTGACGGGGTGTTCACGCAGATCACCCACGACGACACGTTCGTGCAGACCCTCATCGACGACGGGCGGATCACGCCCGAGGAGGCCAACCACCACCCGCAGCGCTCGCTGCTGCTGCGGGCCCTCAACGGCCAGGACGTCGACCCCGACCTGTCGATGCGCGAGGCGCGCGCCGGCGACCGCTACCTGCTGTGCTCCGACGGCCTGTCCGGCGTGGTGAGCGAGGAGACCCTCGCCGAGGCGCTCAAGGACCCCGACCCGCAGTCGACCGCCGACCGGCTCGTCGAGCTGGCGCTGCGCAGCGGCGGTCCCGACAACATCACCGTGATCGTCGCCGACGTCGTGGAGGACTCCGGCACCGGCACGTCCATGGAGCCGGTCGTCGACGGCGCCGCGGGCGACAACCGCGGCCAGCGCGCCGTCGACCCCCGCTCGGCGGCCGGGCGCGCCGCGCTCGCCGACCCGCCACCGGCACCCCCACCTGCACCGACGTCCGCGTCCGCCTCCGCCCCACCCGACCGCCGCCGCTCCCGGCGGCGGTTGTTCGTCGCTGGGGGCACGGTGCTGCTCCTCGTCGGCGCGGGCATCGCCACCTGGTTGTGGGTGCTCACCCACTGGTTCGTCGGGGTCGCGGCCGCCGACGGCACCGACCACGTCGCGGTCTACCGCGGCTTCAACACCGAGCTGCTGGGTCTCGACCTCTTCCGCGTCGACGACGTCACCGGCATCCAGCTCGAGGACCTGTCCTCCTACCAGCAGAACAGCGTCCGGCAGGGCATCGAGGCCAGCGGCGCCGACGACGCCCAGCGGATCGTCGACGACCTCCGCCAGGCCGCGCTCCCCGAGTGCCCGGCCGACGACGACCGACCCTCCGCCGGCGCGTCCGCCTCCCCGTCCGACGTCGTCCCCACCGCGCAGCCTCCCGACGGCGCGACCGTCCCGGGCGGCGCGACCGACACCCCCGCGCCCAGCAGCCCGTCGTCGGCGAGCTCCCCGACGGCCGGCTCCTCGACGGCCGGCTCCTCGACGGCGGGCTCCTCGACGGCGGGGCCCGAGCCGGGAGTGGACTGCCGGGAGGCGGAGTGATGGCCGGGCCCACCACCGATCCCCGGGCCGCGGCCCCGGGCACGGTCCCCCCGAAGCGGCGCAACACGGAGTTGGCGCTGCTGGGCTTCGCCGTCCTCATCACGCTCGCCGCGCAGAGCATCGTCGACATCACGATCACCGGCTCGCTGCGCGCGGAGCTGGCCACCTTCGGCGGCTGGTTCGCCGCCCTGTGGGTCGTCGTGCACCTGGTCGTGCGCCGCTTCGCGCCCTACGCCGACCCGCTGCTGCTGCCCGCCGTCGCGGTGCTCACCGGTCTCGGCCTGACGATGATCCACCGCCTCGACCTCGCCGGGCTGCAGGACGGCGAGACGACCCGCGAGGACGCCCCCGTGCAGCTGCTGTGGGCGACCATCGGCGTGGCGCTGTTCGTCGCCGTCGTCGTGGTGCTGCGCGACCACCGGCTGCTGTCCCGCTTCGCCTACACGCTCGGCCTGGTCGGCCTGGTGCTGCTCGCGCTGCCCGCCGTCCTGCCCGCGTCGATCTCCGAGGTCTACGGCGCCAAGATCTGGATCCGGGTGGCCGGCTTCAGCATCCAGCCCGGCGAGTTCGCCAAGATCTGCCTGATCGTGTTCTTCGCCGCCTACCTCGTCGACAAGCGCGACGTGCTCGCGCTGGCCAGCCGCCGGGTCGCCGGCCTGGAGATCCCGCGGGCCCGCGACCTCGGCCCGGTGCTCGCGGTGTGGGTCGTGTCGATCCTCGTGCTGGTCTTCGAGCGCGACCTGGGCAGCTCGCTGCTGCTGTTCGGCATCTTCGTGGTGATGCTCTACGTCGCCACCGAGCGGGCGAGCTGGCTGCTCATCGGCCTGGGCCTGTTCGCCGGCGGCGCCTTCCTCGCCTACCAGGTGTTCGGGCACGTGCAGGTCCGCGTGGACACCTGGCTGGACCCCTTCGCCTACCGCGACGAGGGCGGCTACCAGCTCGTCCAGTCGCTGTTCGGCCTGGGCACCGGCGGGCTGTTCGGCGCCGGGCTGGGCGGCGGCCGCCCCGACCAGGTCCCGGTGGCCAAGAGCGACTTCATCGCGTCGGCGCTGGGCGAGGAGCTGGGCCTGTTCGGCCTGGTCGCCGTCATCGTCATCTACCTGGTCCTCGTCGAGCGCGGCCTGCGCACGTCGCTGGTCGTGCGCGACGCCTTCGGCAAGCTGCTCGCCGGCGGCCTGGCCTTCGCCGTCGCGTGGCAGCTGTTCGTCGTCCTCGGAGGGGTCACCGGCCTGCTGCCGCTGACCGGCCTGACGACGCCGTTCGTCGCCTACGGCGGGTCGTCGCTGGTGGCCAACTTCGGCCTGGTCGCGATCCTGGTCCGCATCAGCGACGCCGCCCGCCGCCCGGCCGCCCCGCCGGTGCCCCCGAAGACGGCGATCGGCGAGGCGCCCACCGAGGTGGTGTCCCGGTGAACGCGCCCCTGCGCCGCGTGGCGATCAGCGTGCTGGTGCTCTTCACGCTGCTGATCGTCAACGTCAACTACATCCAGGTCGTGCGCTCCGACGAGCTGCGCGAGGACTCGGGCAACACCCGGGTGCTCACCGAGGAGTACTCGCGCGAGCGCGGCTCGATCGTCGTCGACGGCACCGAGGTGGCCCTGTCGGTGCCCACCCAGGACACCCTGAAGTACCTGCGCCAGTACCCGCAGGGCCCCGTGTACGCGGCGGTCACCGGCTACTACTCGCTGCTCTACAACAGCGCCCAGATGGAGCGCGCGGTCAACGACGTGCTCGCCGGCTCCGACGCCCGGCTGTTCACCCGACGCATCGCCGACCTGTTCACCGGGCGGGACCCGGCCGGCGGCGACGTCGTGCTGACCCTCGACGCCGGCGTGCAGGAGGCCGCGATGGCGGGGTTGGAGGGCGTCACCGGCGCCGTCGTCGCGCTCGACCCGTCGACCGGCGCGGTGCTCGGTATGGCCAGCACGCCCACCTACGACCCGGCGCAGCTGTCCAGCCACGACCCCGACGCCATCCGCGCCTACGCCGCGGAGCTCGACGCGCAGGAGCAGGACCCGCGGCTGAACCGCGCGACCCAGGACAACTACCCGCCCGGCTCGGTCTTCAAGGTGATCGTGTCGGCCGCAGCGCTGTCGACCGGCGAGTACACGCCCGACACCGTCGTCCCGGCACCCGACCTGCTCACCCTGCCCGGCACCTCGACGACGCTGGAGAACTTCGGCGGCTCCTCGTGCAGCAGCAGCCAGGAGCAGTCGCTCATCGACGCGCTGACGATCTCCTGCAACACGGCCTTCGCCCAGCTCGGCATCGACCTCGGCGAGGACCGCGTGCGGGAGATGGCCGAGGCGTTCGGCATGGACGGCGAGGGCCTGGAGATCCCGCTGCCCGTGGCCGGCAGCAGCGTCGGCGACATCGAGAGCGAGGCGGCGCTCGGCCAGAGCTCGATCGGCCAGCGCGACGTCCGCATGACCCCGCTGCAGGCGGCGATGGTGGCCGCGGCGGTCGCCAACGACGGCACGCTCATGACGCCGTACCTGGTCGACCAGGTGCGCGCCCCCGACCTCACGGTCATCGACCAGGCCGACCCGGAGGAGCTCTCCGAGCCGGTGACCCCGGAGGTGGCCGGCCAGTTGACCGAGATGATGGAGAGCGTCGTGGCCAACGGCAGCGGCCGCGCCGCCCGCATCCCCGGGACCGCCGTCGCCGGCAAGACCGGGACGGCGCAGGTCGCCGAGGGCGTGCCCGACCACAACTGGTTCATCGGCTTCGCCCCGGCCGACGACCCGCGCATCGCCGTGGCGGTGTTCGTGGCCAACGGCGGGGGTACCGGCGGCGACGTCTCGGCGCCGATCGCCGGCGACGTGATGCAGGCCTACCTCGAGGGTCAGGGGGGCTGATGGCCCTGTCCACCGGCACCATCCTGGCCGGCCGCTACGAGATCACCGAGCCCATCGCCACCGGTGGCATGGGCGAGGTGTGGCGGGCGCGCGACCGCGTGCTCGACCGCGTGGTGGCGGCCAAGGTGCTGCGCAGCGAGTTCACCGGCGACCCGAGTTTCGTCGCCCGCTTCCGCAACGAGGCGCGGCACACCGCGGCGCTGGCCCACCCGAACATCGCCTCGGTCTACGACTACGGCGAGAGCACCGACGACCGCGGCTCCCAGCTGGCCTTCCTGATCATGGAGCTGGTCGAGGGCAAGCCGCTGGTGACGATCCTCCACGAGGAGGGCCGGCTCCCCGTCGACTGGACGCTGCACGTGCTCGGCCAGGCCGCCGACGGGCTCTCCGCCGCGCACGCCGCCGGGGTCGTGCACCGCGACATCAAGCCGGGCAACCTCATCGTCCGGCCCGACGGCGTCGTGAAGCTGACCGACTTCGGCATCGCCCGTACCCGCGACGCCACGCCGCTCACCCGCACCGGGATGGTCGTCGGCACCGCGCAGTACCTGTCGCCGGAGCAGGCGCAGGGCATGGAGGTCACGTCGGCCTCCGACGTCTACTCCCTCGGCGTCGTCGGCTACGAGTGCCTCACCGGCGGGCGGCCCTTCGACGGCACCTCGCAGGTCGCCATCGCCCTCGCCCACATCAACCGGCAGCCCCCGCCGCTGCCGGCCGAGATCCCGCTGGCCGTGCGGCAGCTCATCGAGCGCGCGCTGGCCAAGCACCCCGACGACCGGTTCACCGACGGCGCCGCGTTCGCCGCGGCGATCCGCGCCGTCGCCGCCGCGGGCCGGCACGGCGCCGCCCCCGGCACGGGCGCGGTGCCCACCGGCCTCGCGGCCGCGGCCACCGAGGTCATCCCCGAGGTCGACGGCGACGGCACCCGCGTGCTCGGCGGCCCGGTGACCGGGGCGGCGGCCGGAGCAGCGGCCGGAGCTGCGGCAGGGGCGGCGGCCGCGGCGGCCGCCGGCCCGCGCACGTCGGTCCCCCGCTCGGCCGGCCCGCGCACCGGCGGCCGGCACGCCGCGGGCAACCCGCGCACCATGCCGCCGCTGCAGGGCCCGCCGGTCGACGGCGACGACACCGGCGACTGGCGCGACCCGCAGCCGCGGCGCGGCGGCGGCAACCGGCGCTGGGCGCTGGCCCTCGCGGGGCTGGTGCTGGTGGCCGCGCTGATCGCCGGCGCCTTCTTCCTGTTCTCCGGCAACGGCGAGGACCCGGGCGACAGCAGCGCGGGCTCCACGAGCAGCAGCGCGCCGAGCAGCGGGTCGGCCAGCCCGACCCAGGACCTGGTCACGATCCCCGCGGCCGCGCAGTACCTCGGCGAGGACGCCGACGACGTCGAGGCCGAGCTGCTCGAGGCCGGGCTCGAGGTCACCCGCGTCGACGCGACCGACGAGGTGCTGGCCGCCGCCGGGATCGAGCTCAACGCCGGCGAGGTGGCCGGCGTCGACCCGTCCGGCATCCCGGTGCCGCGCGGCACCACCGTGACGCTGTCGGTCGCCGAGTCCGACTACAGCCCGCCGGCGGAGGAGACCGAGGAGCCCGGCGGCGACGACGCCGAGCCCACCGGCGGCAACGGCGGCGGGGGCGGTCAGGGCGGCACCACGACGACCAGTCCCCCGACGACGACCTCCGCTCCGACGACCACCAGCTCCTCCCCGTCGAACACGGGCACCACGACCAGCGCCCCGACGACCACGCAGGCGCCCGGTTCCTCCGCTCCACCGCCGGTCACCGACCCCCCGGCGGACGGGTCGGACACCGGCGGGACCGGCGCCGGTGGCGGTGGAACCGGGACTGCGGAGGGCGCCGGCCCGTCCGCCCCTGCGGCTGCGGGGGCTGCCGTGGCCGACGGTGCGTCGGCGTGACGGCGCGCTCACTCACCGTCCCGGTTCGTCGCCTGCGGCCCGTTAGGCTCCCCGCCGGGACCGGGTCCGCCGTCCGGGTCCCGCTGCCGCCGGGCCCGCCCGCGCCGCGTTCCCGCACCGCCCGAGAGGACCTCCGATGACCACGCCCCAGGTTCTCGGCGAGCGCTACGAGATCGGCGGGGTGCTGGGACGCGGCGGCATGGCGGAGGTCCACCGCGGCCGTGACCTGCGGCTCGGCCGCGAGGTCGCCGTCAAGGTGCTGCGCAGCGACCTCGCGCGCGACCCGTCCTTCCAGGTCCGGTTCCGCCGCGAGGCGCAGGCCGCCGCGTCGCTGAACCACCCGGCGATCGTCGCCGTCTACGACACCGGCGAGGACCGCACCAGCACGGGTGCCACGCCCTACATCGTCATGGAGTACGTCGAGGGCGAGACCCTGCGCGACGTGCTCCGCCGTGAGGGCGTCCTGTCCCCGGACCGCGCGATGAGCCTGTCGGCCGACATCTGCGCCGCCCTGGACTTCAGCCACCGCAACGGCATCGTGCACCGCGACGTGAAGCCCGGGAACGTGATGCTCACGCCCGACGGCTCGGTCAAGGTCATGGACTTCGGCATCGCCCGCGCGGTCTCGGACTCCGCGGCCACGATGACCTCCACCGCCGCGGTCATCGGCACCGCGCAGTACCTCTCCCCCGAGCAGGCCCGCGGCGAGGCCGTCGACGCCCGCTCCGACGTCTACTCGGTCGGCTGCCTGCTCTACGAGCTGGTCACCGGGGCGCCGCCGTTCACGGGTGACTCGCCGGTGTCGGTGGCCTACCAGCACGTCCGCGAGGACCCGAAGCTGCCGTCGTCGGTGAACCCGGCCGTGCCGCCGGAGCTCGACGCGATCGTGCTCAAGTCGCTGAGCAAGAACCCGGCCAACCGGTACCAGTCGGCCGCCGAGATGCGCAACGACCTGCTCCGGGCCCTGGCCGGGCAGCGGGTCGAGGCGACGCCGGTCATGGGCGACGACGAGCGCACCACCATCCTCGGCGCGACCCCCGGCTCCTACGGCGGAGACGACGGCTGGGACGACGACGAGGCCGCCCGCCGGCGCAAGCGCAACCGGGTCATCGCCGCCGTCGTCGGCGCGCTGGTGCTCGTGGGCGCCGTCGTCGGCATCGCCCTGCTGGTCAACTCCGGGGACGAGGAGGCGCCGCCGGCGGCCACCCAGGTCACCGTGCCCGCCGGGCTGGTCGGGCAGCCGGAGGCCGACGCCCGGGCCGCGATCGAGGCGGCGGGCCTGACCGTCGCCGCCGACGTGACGCCGCAGGAGGTCGCGGACGACGCCCAGGTGGGCACGGTGCTCGACACCGACCCCGCCAGCGGCGCGCAGGTCGAGGAGGGCAGCGAGGTCGCCCTGACCGTCGGCGTGGCCCCCGACACCGTCACCGTGCCGCAGGTCGTCGACCTCGACGAGGACCGCGCCCGCACCGCGCTCGAGGGCGCCGGCTTCACCGGCAACGTGGACACCGAGCAGACCGACTCCCTCGCGGAGGAGGGCACCGTCGTCGCCGTCGACCCGGCGGAGGGCACCTCGGTCGCGCCCGACACCACGGTGACGCTGTCGCTCTCCGACGGCGACGCGGAGATCCCCGCGGTGGCGGGCCAGACGCAGGACGCGGCGCGGCAGACGCTCACCGGCGAGGGCTTCACCAACCTCGCCACCGAGGAGGTCGAGTCCGACCAGCCGGCCGGCACCGTGGTCGCCACGAGCCCGGCCGCCGGTCAGCAGGCGCGCGCGGACACGCAGATCACCCTGCAGGTCTCCAGCGGGGGACCGGCGGAGATCACCGTCCCGCAGTCGATCATCGGCCAGACGGAGGCCGCCGCCCGCCAGGCGCTGGCTGCCGCCGGCTTCACCGGCAGCATCGCCGTCCTCCCGACCGAGGGCGACCCCGGCCAGGCGGCCGGCACGGTGGTCGGCAGCGACCCGCAGCCGGGCCAGACGGTGGAGGCCGACGGCGACATCACGCTGCTGGTCGTCCAGCAGACGACCGCCACGCCGTCCGGTACGCCGCCGGGCGGCTGACCCGCCGCGAACACAGAAGGGCCCCTCCCGATCCGGGAGGGGCC
>NZ_JBJGYL010000036.1:0-40518 GCF_054049975.1 Geodermatophilus sp. SYSU D01119
GACGTACTTGCGCAGGCGGGCGCGGCCGGCCTCGACCCGCTGGGTGCCCACGTTGAGGTGCTCCTCGGAGCGGGTCATCGCGTTGTCGGTGGTGGGGCCCGAGGTGTCGTGGCCCACCGCGCCGCGGACGTCGTCGTAGACGCCGTCGCCGTCGCGGTCCCGGCCGGTGGTCCCGGTGGTGGTCTGCGTGGTGGTGCCGGTGGTCATCGCCTGGCCGGTCGTCGCCTGGCCGGTCGTCGTGCCCTGGCCGGTCGTGGTGCCGGAGGTGCCGAGGCCGTAGTAGCGGTAGAGCTCCTGCTCCTCCTGCGGGGACAGGTGCCCGCCGGCGACGTCGACGTGCGGGGCGTTCTTCACCCGGTCCTTGTCGTAGGGCAGGCGCAGCTCGCTGCCGGAGACGGTGGCGTCCGCCAGGGGCACGAACGCCTCCTTGGTGCCGAACAGGCCGGTGCGGATGGTGGCCCACTCCGGGCGGCCGGTCTCGTCGTCGAGGTAGACCTCGCCGACGGTGCCGTGCTTGCCGTCGGGGCCGACGGCCGTGCTGCCGATGACGTCGCTGATCTGCTGCTCTGAGATCACGGGTGCTGCTCCTCGCGGAAGGGGTTCGGGGTACGGCCCGCTCCCGCTCGCGGCGGTGCGCCGGGGGTCAGCGGGCCACCCTGGGGATGCCCCGCGGCTTTACGACGTAAACCCGTTCTCGTCGCCGGGGACCCGGCCCAGCCGGCGGACGCTCTCGAGCCGCTCCAGCAGGTTCTCCAGGGCCTCCTCGAACTCCGCGGCCGACTCGTCGCGCGAGAGCAGGTCCTCCAGCTCCACCACCAGCGGGTACTGCGAGAGGTCGGTGCCGGTGTCCGGCACGCCCTCCGGCTCGTCCTCCGCGTTGATGGGTACCCCCTTCTGGGACACCTCCAACAACAGGTGCCCGAGCAGGAAGCTGGAGTAGGCCCGGTAGGCGGCGACGGCGGCCTCGGCGGAGAAGCCGCTGGCGGTCAGGGCGGTGAGGAACGACTCCACCCAGCGCAGGCTGCGCAGCGGCGGGCGCACCCACGGCGCGGCCGGCGGGCGGGTGGCCACCAGCGGGAAGACGTCCGGGTGGGCCAGCGCGATCCGCCGCACCCCGTGCGCCAGCCGCTGCAGGTAGTCCTGCCAGCCGCCGGCGGCCTCCAGGTGCACGTCCGGGTCGCCGTAGAGCTCGTCGATGACGGTCTCCACGACGCCGTCGAGGAGCTGCTCCCGCCCGGGCACGTAGCGGTAGAGCGCCATCGCCTCGACCCCGAGCTCCGCACCCAGCCGGCGCATGGTGAGCGCCGCCAGCCCGTGCCGGTCGATGAACGCGATCGCCGCGCCGAGGATGCGGCGGCGGTCGAGCGGCGCGCGCCCGGAGGTGGGCGGCCCCGCGGGGACCACGGCCGCCGCGCCGGCCCGGGCCTCGGGCGAGTCGGGGTCGTGACGTCGCATCGGGATCGTGTCGTCGGAGCCGGGCACGGTTCCCTCCTCGCGTCGGCGGCACCCCGATCCTCCCCTCCGTCCCGGGCCGCACCGCGACCGGGCACCGCCGGTGAGGTCTCCGGAACGCACGGTTGACGTCGCTGCCGCCACGGGGAAACCGCCCTCCGCGACGCTCCTGGACGTGCCCGCAGCCCCCGTCCCGAGCGCCGTCCCGGCCGGTCCCCGCACGCGGACGACCGAGACGCACTGCCCGTACTGCTCGCTGCAGTGCGGGATGGCGGTGACCGCCGGCGACCGGCCTGCGACCCTCGTGCCGCTGGACTTCCCGACCAACCGCGGCGGGCTGTGCGCCAAGGGCTGGTCCGCGCCGGAGCTGCTCGACCACCCCGAGCGGCTCACCCGCCCGCTGGTGCGCGCCGTTCCCGGCGACCGCACGAGCCCGCTGGTCGAGTCGACCTGGGACGAGGCACTGGACCGCGTCGTCGCCGCGGTCCGGCGCACCCAGGCCGAGCACGGCCGCGACGCCGTCGGCTGCTTCGGCGGCGGCTCGCTGACCAACGAGCAGGCCTACCAGTTCGGCAAGTTCGCGCGGGTCGCGCTGGGCACCAGCGCCATCGACTACAACGGCCGCTTCTGCATGTCCTCGGCCGCCGGCGCGGCCGTGCGCGGGCTCGGCCTCGACCGCGGGCTGCCGTTCCCGCTGGCCGACCTCGCCGGCGCCGACGTCGTCGTCCTGGTGGGCAGCAACCCGGCCGACACCATGCCGCCGGCCATGCAGTACCTCGACGCCGGGCGGGAGCGGGGCGCGCTGCACGTCGTCGTCGATCCCCGCCGGACGGCGACCGCGCGGCACGCCGGGCTGCACCTGCAGCCGCTGCCGGGCACCGACCTGGCGCTGGCCAATGGTCTGCTGCACCTGGCGATCGCCGAGGGTCTGGTCGACGAGGCGTACGTGGCCGCGCGCACGACCGGATTCGAGGCCGTGCGCGACGCGGTGGCCTCCTACTGGCCCGACCGGGTCGAGCGGATCACCGGCGTGCCCGTCGCGCAGCTGCGGCGCACCGTCACCGCCCTCGCCCGCGCGGAGAACGCGGTCGTGCTCACCGCCCGCGGCGCCGAGCAGCACCGCTCGGGCACCGACACCGCGACCGCGTGGCTGGACCTCGCGCTGGCCCTCGGCCTGCCCGGCCGGCCCGGCAGCGGCTGGGGCACCCTCACCGGCCAGGGCAACGGGCAGGGCGGCCGCGAGCACGGGCAGAAGGCCGACCAGCTGCCCGGCTACCGGAAGCTGGCCGACCCGGCCGACCGCGCGCACGTCGCCGCCGTCTGGGGCGTCGACCCCGACGACCTGCCGGTGCCGGGCAGGAGCGCCTTCGAGCTGCTCGACGCGCTCGGCACCGACGGCGGGGTGCGCACGCTGCTGGTGCTCGCCTCCAACGTCGCCGTCTCCGCGCCCGACGCCCGCCGGGTCGTGAGCCGCCTGCGTGACCTCGACTTCCTCGCCGTCAGCGACTTCTTCCTCTCCGAGACCGCCGAGCTCGCCGACGTCGTCCTGCCCAGCGCCATGTGGGCCGAGGAGTCCGGGACGATGACCAACCTCGAGGGCCGGGTCATCCGCCGGCGGCGGGCGCTGGACCCGCCCGACGGCGTCCGCGACGACCTGGCGCTGCTCGCCGAGCTGGCGCAGCGGCTGGGCGCCCGCGGCTTCTCCGCCGACCCGGAGACCGTCTTCGCCGAGCTCGGCCGGGCCAGCGCCGGGGGAGCGGCCGACTACTCGGGCATCACCTACGACCGGATCGACGCCGAGCAGGGCGTCTTCTGGCCGTGCCCCGGCGCCCCGGACGACGGGCCGGCCCACCCGGGCACCCCGCGGCTGTTCACCGAGCGCTTCGCCACCCCCGACGGCCGCGCCCGGTTCGTCCCGGTGCACCACGTCGAGGCGCACGAGCAGCCCGACGACGACTACCCGTACGTGCTCACCACCGGCCGGGTGCTCGCCCAGTACCAGTCGGGCACCCAGACCCGCCGCACGCGCAGCCTGCAGCTGGTCGCGCCGATGCCCCGGGCCGAGCTGCACCCCGACCTCGCCCGCCGCCTCGGCATCGCCCACGACGACGTCGTCGAGCTGGCCACCCGCCGCGGCCGGGCGCGCTTCGCCGCCGCCGTCGCCGACGCCATCCGCCCCGACACGGTCTTCGCGCCGTTCCACTGGGGCGGCGGCTCCAGCGCCAACGCGCTCACCGACCCAGCGCTCGACCCGGTCAGCCGGATGCCGGCCTTCAAGGTCTGCGCGGTCGCCGTCACCCGGGTCGGCGGCCCCGCCGAGCGCCTCCCGGCGCCGGACGCGGCCACCCAGCCCGCACCCCGCCCGCACGCCCGTCCCGTCCCGCCCGCACCGCGGCCCCCGTCCCGGAGCCCGAGGAGGAGCCATCCCGTGAGAAGCAGCCCCCGATTCCTGCAGGGCGTGTTCCCGCTGACCGGGGAGGGCCTGGCCAAGCCCGGCCCGGTCGACCCCGCCCTGCGCTACCAGGTGCCCGCCGGCGCCACCGCCCAGGCGCTGTACTTCCGCGGCGGCAACTCCACCGGCGAGCTGGTCTACGTGCTGCTCGTGCGCGACGGCGAGCCGATGCGCTGGTTCCCCATCGGCGCCAAGGGCGACGTGCACGTGCCGCTGCGGGTGGTCGAGGACCTGCCCGGCGGCACCGTCGTGGAGCTGCACGCCGCCGCGCCCGAGGGCGTGACCGGCGAGCTCGTCGTCGACCTGGGCCTGGTGGAGGTGTGATGACGGCGGTGCTCGGCGGCCGGCCCGAGGGGCTGACCACGATCGCGGTGGACGACGGGCTCGACGCCCGCGCGCGGCTGGTCGTCGTCGGCAACGGCATGGCCGGCGCCCGGTTCGTCGAGGAGGTGCTCGAGCGCGGCGGCGGCGAGCAGTTCCGGATCACCGTGTTCGGCGACGAGCCGCACGGCAACTACAACCGGATCATGCTCAGCCCGGTCCTGGCCGGCGAGACGCACGAGGACGACATCGTCCTCAACAGCCACGACTGGTACGCCGACAACGACGTCACGCTGCGCGCCGGCGTCCGGGTGGAGCGGATCGACACCGCCGCGAAGCTCGTCTACGCCGGCGACGGCACCGCCACCCCCTACGACCACCTGGTGCTGGCCACCGGCAGCGGCAGCTTCATCCCGCCGATGGCCGGGGTCCGCCGCGCGGACGGCGGCCTGCTGCCCGGCGTGTACGGCTTCCGCACCATCGACGAGACGCGCGACATGCTCGCCGCCACCCGGCGCTGCCGGCGCGCGGTCGTCATGGGCGGCGGGCTGCTCGGCCTGGAGGCCGCCCGCGCGCTGCAGGGCCACGGGCTGGCCGTCGAGCTGGTGCACGCGATGCCGCACCTCATGAACGCCCAGCTCGACGCCGAGGCCGGCGCCATCCTCAAGCGGAGCGTCGAGGCGCTCGGCATCACCGTGCACCTCGACGTGCTGGCCACCGAGGTGCTCGGCACCGACGCCGTCGAGGGCGTGGTGCTGAAGGACGGGCGGCGGATCGACTGCGACCTGCTCGTCGTCGCCGCCGGCGTCCGCCCGCACACCGACGTCGCCGTCCGCTCCGGCCTGGAGGTGGAGCGCGGGATCGTCGTCGACGACCAGCTGCGCACCGACGACCCCGACGTCTACGCGATCGGCGAGTGCGCCCAGCACCGCGGCTCGGTCTACGGGCTCGTGGCCCCCGCCTGGGAGCACGCGACGGTGCTCGCCGACGTCCTCACCGGCACCGACCCGACGGCGGAGTACCACGGCAGCCGGACGGCGACGAAGCTCAAGGTGGCCGGCGTCGACGTCGCCACCATGGGCGTGAACGCGCCGGAGCGGGACTCCGACGAGTTCCTCGTCATCTCCGAGCCGCGGCGCGGGGTGCACATGTCGGTGGTGATCCGCGACGACCGGCTGGTCGGCGCGACGCTGCTCGGCGACACCCGCAAGGTCGCCTACCTGACCCAGGCCTTCGACCGCGGCACCGCGCTGCCCGAGGAGCGCATCCGGCTGCTCGTCGACCTCTCCGACGGCAAGGAGGAGGTCGGCGTCGCCGACATGCCGGCCGAGTCGCAGGTCTGCAACTGCAACGGCGTCACCAAGGGCGCGATCTGCGGGGCCGTGGCCGACGGCTGCGGCAGCGTCGGCGCGGTCATGGACCGCACCCGCGCCGGCAAGGGCTGCGGGTCGTGCAAGTCGCTGGTGAAGCAGGTCGTGGAGTGGGCCGCCGACGGCGAGGTGGCCGAGGACCCGGCCGCGTCCTGGTACGTCCCCGGCATCCCGCTGGCCAAGCCGGCGCTCGTGGCCGCGATCCGCGAGCAGGACCTGCGCAGCGTCTCGGCCGTCTTCGCCGCGCTCGCCCCCGGCGGCAAGGAGGACGCCCGCTCGAAGATGGGCCTCACCTCGCTGCTCAAGATGGTGTGGGGCAGCGACTTCGTGCGGGAGAAGGACGCCGAGTTCGTCAAC
Source organism: Geodermatophilus sp. SYSU D01119 (assembly GCF_054049975.1). NCBI lineage: Bacteria > Bacillati > Actinomycetota > Actinomycetes > Geodermatophilales > Geodermatophilaceae > Geodermatophilus > Geodermatophilus sp. SYSU D01119. The sequence continues at coordinate 5,953 of NZ_JBJGYL010000036.1, forward strand.
GACCGCGTGCACGCCAACATCCAGCGCGACGGCACCTTCTCCGTCGTCCCGCAGATGAAGGGCGGGGTGACGACGCCCGCGCAGCTGCGGCGCATCGCCGAGGTGGCCGAGAAGTACGAGGTGCCGATGGTCAAGGTCACCGGCGGCCAGCGCATCGACCTGCTCGGCGTCCGCAAGGAGGACCTGCCGGCGGTCTGGGAGGACCTCGGGATGCCGTCGGGGTACGCCTACGGCAAGAGCATGCGCACGGTGAAGACCTGCGTGGGCAGCGACTTCTGCCGCTTCGGTCTCGGCGACTCCACCCAGCTCGGCGTCGACCTGGAGACGCGGTTCCAGGGCATCGAGAGCCCGGCGAAGATGAAGCTCGCCGTCGTCGGGTGCCCGCGCAACTGCGCCGAGGCCTACGTGAAGGACGTCGGCGTCGTGGCGGTCGGCAACGGCAAGTGGGAGGTGTACGTCGGCGGCGCGGCCGGGGCCACGGTGCGCAAGGGCGACCTGCTCGCCACCGTCGACTCCCCGGAGGCGGTGCTCGAGCTGACCGGCCGGTTCCTGCAGTACTACCGGGAGAACGCCAACTGGCTGGAGCGCACCTACGACTTCGTGCCGCGGGTGGGGCTGGAGCACCTGCGGCGCGTGCTGCTCGAGGACGCCGAGGGGATCTGCGCCGACCTCGACGCCGCGATGCAGCGCTCGGTCGACGCTTACCGCGACCCGTGGGGACAGGACGGGCGGACGCCCGCCACACCCGGCCAGTTCGCGACGTCGCTGCCGCTGGTCCCGCTGCCGCAGGTGCCGGTCCGGTGAGCGCGCCGCACCTGGAGGTCGCCGCCCCCACCACGCCCGGCACCGGGCTCGGGTCGCCGGCCACCGACGTCGCCGTTCCCGGCCCGGCCGCCCCCGCCGGCGGTCGCGCGCACGTCGTCGGCCGGGCGGAGGACGTGCCGCCGGGGGAGGGGCGGGCGTTCGTCGCCGGTGGCGTGCAGGTCGCTGTCTTCCGGCTCCGCGACGGCTCGCTGCACGCCACCCAGGCCGCCTGCCCGCACGCCGGCGGACCGCTGGCCGACGGGCAGACCGACCCCGACGTGCTCGTCTGCCCGCTGCACCTCTACGGGTTCCGCTGGACCGACGGCACCTCGACCGGCGGCGCCGGCCCGCTGACGCTGTACCCGGTGCGCGAGACCGACGGCCTGCTCGTCGTCGAGGTCTGAGCCGTTCCGTGCACGCAGCGCGGTCCGCGGGGGTCCGGGACCGCGCTGCGTGCACAGGTCGACGGCGGGTGTGCGGCTCCCGGGGTCACCGCCCCGCGCGTCGGCCGTGTGAGCGCACACCCGGGCCGCGCGGGCTCCGCGACGTCGGTCCCGCCCGCATCCTGCCGCGCTCAGGCGTGCATGCGCGCGCCCTTGGTGACCTTGTCGACGGCGTTCCTCGGCCCGTGCAGCGCCAGCCCGACCAGGTCGAGCTCGGCGCCGCGCACGGCCCGCACCGCGGCCCGGTTCTCCGCGTCCCCGCCGGTGGCGAACAGGTCGGCGGTGAACACCGACGTCGGCAGCCCGCGCTCCAGCGCCCGGGTGCGCACGCGCGCGAGCACCTCGCCCGACGCGGTGAGCACCAGCACCGGCTGGCGGAACATCGCCAGGTAGCCGGTGCCGTCGGCGTCCTCGTAGGGGCGGCCGATGAGCTCGGGCACCGCGGCGGCCACCGCGCTGGACAGGAACGCGGTCACGTTGAGCTCCTGCCACGGCAGCAGCCCCTCCCGCAGCACGACGGCGATCTTGGTCGGCCACGGCGGGCCGACGTCCACGGTCTCCTCGACGGCGGTGGTCCCCTCGACGGCGGTGGTCTCCATGCCCCCAGCGTCGGTCCGGCAGGCGGCGGCGTTCTTGTACGTTCCTGACGTGGCAGCCGACGTCGTCGCCTGGCGGCCGGCGGTCCCCGGGCTCACCGAGGTCTTCCACGCCCGGTTCACCGACCACGTCTACCCACCGCACACCCACGACGCCTGGACGCTGCTGCTGGTCGACGACGGTGCCGTCCGCTACGACCTCGACCGGCACCCGCACGGCGCGTCGGCGGCCGCGGTCACCCTGCTGCCGCCCGGGGTCCCGCACGACGGCCGGTCGCAGTTCCCCGGCGGCTTCCGCAAGCGGGTGCTCTACCTGGAGCCGGCGACGCTGGGGGAGGAGCGCGTGGGCCGCGCCGTCGACCGGCCGGCGTTCGCCGACCCGGTGCTGCGCGACCGGGTGTCGCGGCTGCACGCCGCGCTCACGCCGGCGACCGAGGACCTCGAGGCCGCGAGCCGGCTGGCCTTCGTCGTCGAGCGGCTGGCGCAGCACCTCGACCGCGCCGTCGCCGCGCCGGACCCGGTGCGCGACGACCGGGTCGCCGACCGGCTGCGCGACCTGCTCGACGCCCGGCTGGTCGAGGGCCTGCCGCTGGAGGCGGCCGCCGCCGACCTCGGCGTCTCGGCCACCCACCTGGTCCGCGCCTTCACCCGCCGGCACGGCCTCCCGCCGCACCGCTACCTGACCGGGCGGCGGGTCGACCGCGCCCGGCGGCTGCTGCTCGCCGGGATGCCCGCCGCCGACGTCGCCCAGGCCGTCGGCTTCCACGACCAGGCGCACCTGACCCGGCACTTCCGCCGGATGCTGGCGACGACGCCCGCCGCCTACGCCCGCTCGGCCTGAGCGCTCACGGCGCGGCCACCGCGACGACCGCCTCCATCGGCCCACCGCACGCCGCGCTGCCGCCGACCCGCACCCAGTCGAGGTCGCGCTCGGCCTGCGCCAGGACGGTGCCGTCGGCGGCGAGCACGGCGACGGCGGCCGAGTCCGGCGTCGTCATGTCCACCGGGACGCCGGCGGTCGTGCCGGTCAGCGCGACCGTTCCCCCGGCGCGGGGCACCGGGTCGGCGTCCTCGCGGACCACCTGCCCGCACCCGCCCGCGCAGGCCACCCGCACCGCCGCGGGGGCGGGCTCGCCCCAGTCGCCGGTGAGCTCCACGCGCAGCCCGTTGGTCCAGCCGATCGCGGGGCAGACGACGCCCCCCGGGCCGCCCGGGCCGCCCGGCGCCCCCGCGCACCCGGCGAGCAGGACGGCGGCCAGCAGCAGCGGCGCCCTCACTCGAGCGACGCCTCCCCGAGCGGCTCGGCGCGCTCCAGCACCGCGCCCGCCGCGTCGAGGGTCTCCACCGAGGCCAGCCCGTCCGGCGGGGACCCGACCGCCGCGACGCCGCCGTCGAGCGGCACCTCGCCGAGCACGCCGCCGGCCGTGTCGAGCAGCCGCGCCGACGCCGCCCCGGGCGGGGCCACCACGACCAGGGTGGCCAGCACCGGCGAGTCGGCGCTCGCGTCGGTCACCCGGCACACCGCGGCCACCACGCGGTCGCCGGCGGGCCGCAGCTCCGAGCCGCAGGTCCAGCCGGCGCTGCCGGTCCGGTCGACGGCCACGCCGGCCGTCGACCCGACGTACACCGCGCCCGACGGGAGGGTCGCGGTGAAGACGGCGACGCGGGCGGTGCCGACGGTGGGCGCGGGCACGTCACCGGCCCACCGCACGGTGAAGGCGACGTCGTCCGAGGCGAGCCCGGTGCGCGCGAGCAGGGCGTCCATCTCGGCCCGGAGCATCTCGTCGCCGGGCGCGGCCGGCGGCTGCGGGCGGGCCCAGGTGACGTCGAGGTCGGCCGGCGGCGCGTCGGTCCCGGGGGTGTCCGGCGGGGAGGTGACCACCACGGTGCCGTCGCGCTCCACGCGGTAGCGGAAGGCGGCGTCGGAGGGCAGCGCGGACGGCCCGCGGTCGACCACCGCGACGCCGTCGGGGGCGTCGACCCGGGCCCACGTGCGGGAGACGGTGCCGTCGGCGGCGACCTCCGGCCGCTCGGAGACGCTCACCGCGTCGCCCGGCGCGGTCACCACCACCACCGCGCCGGTCCCCGGGTCGGTGGAGGCCAGCGGCGCCGACGGGTCGACCGCGCGCGGCACGCCGTGCACCGTCATCTGCTCCGGCGCCGCGCCGGCGGGGCCGGTGAACCAGGCGACGACGGTCCCGCCGCGCGCGCCGAGGTCGGTCTCCAGCTCGGGGTCGGGCACGAGGGGCGCGGGCTGCGTGCCGTTCGGGGCGGCGACCAGGGCCCACCGCTGGCCGGCGACCTCGCCCGCGAAGACGACGTGCCGGCCGTCCAGGGCGGGCTCGGTCACGCCGGCGTCCTCGCCCGACCAGGGCAGCCGCCGGACGCCGTCGACGAACGCGGCGTCCCCGGCCAGCGAGCCGCGGGTCGGCTCGTCCAGCACGCCGGCCGCGGTCCCGCCCGGGGCGGCCACGCCCGTGGCCGGGACGGGGTCGTCCCCGCCGCGCACCACGACCGGCACCGCCACCACCACGGCCGCCACCGCGACGGCGACCGCGGCGATCCCGGTGCGGCGCCGCCGGTCGCGCCGGTGCCGCAGCACCACCGCGGCGGCGAGGTCCTCCCGCGGCGGGGGAGCGGTGCGCTCGGCGAGCCGGGTCAGCCGGTCGGTCAGGTCGTCCATCGGGAGCCCTCCCCGGGCACGGGCACGGGCGGGGTGAGCAGCGCGCGCAGCCGGGCCAGCCCTCGGGTCGTCTGGGTGTTCACGGCGCTCGCCGAGCAGCCCATGGCCTGCGCGGCCTGCTGCTCGGAGAGGTCGGCGTAGTAGCGCAGGACGACGGCGGCGCGCATCCGCGGCGGCAGGGTGCGCAGCGCCGCGCGCAGCTCCTCGTCGCCGTCGGGCACGTCGGCCGGGCCGGCCCGGTCGGGCACGCTCTCGACCACCTGCTCGCCGGTCGACAGCCGGCGCCGCCAGCTGGTGTGCGCGGTGACCACGGCCCGGCGCACGTACGCCGTCGGGTCGCCGCGGCCGGCCACGCGGTCCCAGTGCCGGTAGGTGCGCAGCAACGCCGTCTGCACGAGGTCCTCGGCGTGGCCGCGGTCCCCGGTCAGGAGCACGGCCAGGCGGAGGAGCCCCGCCTGCTCGCGGGACACGAAGGACTCGAAGCACGTGTCCCCGGATCCCCGCTGGTCCACCCCGTGCCTCCCGCCGGTCGCCGTCACCCTCTACACGCGGTGGGGCCCCCGGCAGACCCACAGCGGCAGGTCACGGGACGGTCACGATCAGCCGCCGCTGCCCCCGCCGCCGAGCATCCAGCTGTTGCGGTTCACCGCGGCCCGCCCGTCGGCGTGCGTCGGGTCGACCCGGTGCGGGTCGCCGCCGCGGCCCGGCGGGTCGGCGCTCGTCCACGGGGCGCCACCGCGCTGGCCGCCGAGCAGCAGCACCAGGCCCGCGACGACGAGCACCGTGAGCACGACGAGGACGACGGTCACGGCCCGAGCCCAGGAGCGCGCCGGGTCAGCCGGCCAGGTCAGCCGGCCAGGTCGGCGAGTGCGTCGGCGACCGCCTGGTCCCGGACGAAGTCCAGCGCCAGCAGCCGGTGCACCAGCACGCCGCGGCGGGTGAGCCGCAGGTCGGCCGGGCGCAGACGGGGCAGCGCCGCGCCGCCGGGGCGCGGGGTGGCCGGCGGCGGGTCGAGCAGGCCGTCGCGCTGCAGGTCGGTGAGGTCCTCCAGGGCGCCCCAGGCCGTCCAGCCCCGCGGGTCCCGCGGCACCGGCGTCATCGGCAGCGGGATGCGCTCGCGCCGGCCGACGGCGGCCAGCAGCACCCACTGCCGGCCGGTGAGCCCGGTGGCCAGCCGCAGCCCGAGGGCGACGACGGCGGGGTCGAGGTCGGGGGAGACGGCGGCCTCGGCGAGCAGGTAGCCCAGGTGGCGCACCCGCCACTCCTCGGCGGTGGCGCGGGCGGCGAGCACGACCGCCTCGCCCACCTCGTCGGCCGGCGCGCGCTCGCCCGGGCCCGGGACGAGGAAGCCGTCGGTGCGCACGGTGCGGCCCTGCGCGGCGCGGGTCACCGACAGCTCGGTGGCGAAGGCCAGCGCGGCGCCGGCGCGGCAGCGGCCGCGGGTCGACACCGGGGACGGCGGCTCGGCGTCGGCGGCGCTCGCGGTGCGGCGGAGCCACGCGGCGAGCCCGGCGTCCAGGCGCACCCGCGCCGACGCGGGGTCGAACAGCAGCCCGGCGGCGCCGCGCGCCATCGACCCGGCCACCAGCTCGCCGGCCTCCACCAGCCCGCGTCCCGGCGTCCCCGTCTGCTGCTCCACGCCGTCGATCATGGCCGAGGCGGGCACCCCGCGCCGCCCCGACGGCGGCCGCCTCACCACAGCGGGGCAGGGGCGGTGAGCAGATCGGAACAGGAGTTCTCCCCGGCGGCGACGGCGGGGAAACCGCGGGCCGCGACGCTCCCGCCCATGGCCGCCCCCACGCGCACCGCGCCACCCGCCGCCCCCGCGCCGCCGAGCCCGCCCCGCGGCGGGCGCTGGATCGACGACTGGCGCCCCGAGGACCCGCAGTTCTGGGAGACGACCGGCAAGCGGGTCGCCCGCCGCAACCTGTTCTTCTCGGTGTTCTCCGAGCACGTCGGCTTCTCGATCTGGAGCCTGTGGTCGGTGCTCGTGCTCTTCCTGCCCGAGCCGGTGTTCGGCATCGACCCGGCCGGCAAGTTCCTGCTCACCACGCTGCCCACGGCGCTCGGCGCGTTCGTGCGGCTGCCCTACACCTTCGCCGTCGCCACGTTCGGCGGCCGCAACTGGACGATCGTCAGCGCCGCGCTGCTGCTCGTGCCGACCGTCGCCACCGCCGTCGTCCTCGAGCCGGGTGTCTCCTACTCGACGCTGCTGGTGGTGTCCTGCCTCGCCGGCGTCGGCGGCGGCAACTTCGCGAGCTCCATGGCCAACATCAACGCCTTCTACCCCGACCGGCTCAAGGGCTGGGCGCTCGGCCTCAACGCCGGCGGCGGCAACCTCGGCGTCCCGGTCGTGCAGCTGGTCGGCCTGCTCGTGCTGGCTACCGCCGGGGTCGAGCACCCGCGGATCGTGCTGCTGGTCTACGTGCCGCTCATCGTGGTCGCCGCCGTCGGCGCGGCCCTGCTCATGGACAACCTGACGACGGCGCGCAACCAGCCGCGGGCCATGCGCGAGGCCACCCGCGAGCCGCACACCTACGTGATGGCGTTCCTCTACATCGGCACGTTCGGCTCGTTCATCGGCTTCGGCTTCGCCTTCGGCCAGGTGCTGCAGAACCAGTTCGCCGCCGACTTCGCCACCCCGCTGGCCGCGGCGTCGCTGACCTGGCTGGGCCCGCTGCTCGGCAGCCTCGTGCGCCCCTTCGGCGGCTCGCTGGCCGACCGCTTCGGCGGCGCCCGGATCACGTTCTGGACCTTCATCGCGATGGCCGCCGGCGCCGCCGTGGTGTTCACCGCCAGCCGGGTCGGGTCGCTGCCGCTGTTCGTCGTCGGCTTCGTGCTGCTGTTCGTGCTCAGCGGCATGGGCAACGGGTCGACCTACAAGATGATCCCGGCGGTGTTCCGCAGGCAGGCGCAGCAGGCGGTGGCCGCGGGCGGCGACCCGGCCGCCGCCGACCGGCACGCGCTGCGGATGTCCGGGGCGCTCATCGGGATCGCCGGCGCGGTGGGGGCGTTCGGCGGGGTGCTGGTGAACCTCGCGTTCCGCCAGTCGTTCCTCACCACCGGCAGCGGCGACGCCGCCTACCTGGTGTTCATCGGCTTCTACGCCGTCTGCGTGCTGGTCACCTGGGCGGTCTACCTGCGCCCGACCTCGCGCATGGCGGGGGTCTGAGCTCCGCGAGATCTGCGCACTCGGGGCTCTCGCGCTGCGAGGAGCCCCGAGTGCGCAGATCTCGCGTCACACCGCGAGCCGGTAGCCGCGCTTGACGACGGTCTCCACCAGGCCGGGTCCGAGCGCCGCGCGCAGCCGGGTCACCGCCATCTCCACCGCGTGCCCGTCGCCGCCGCCGGGCAGTCCGCGCACCAGGTCGGCCTTGGCGACGACGGCGCCCGGCCGCACCGCCAGCGCCCGCAGCACCGCCATCGACCCCGGCGGCAGCTCCACCAGCCGGTCGTCGAGCACCGCGGCGAACCCGCGCACCTGCAGGCGGGCGCCGCCGACGTCGAGCACCGGGTCGCGCTCGGGCAGCCGGGCCACCACCTCCCGGGCCAGCGCGCCGAGCCGCGAGCGCTCCGGCTGCACGGTGGCGATCCCGGCCGCCTCCAGCGGGCCGGCGGTCACCGGCCCGACGGCGACCGGCAGCACCCCGCTGTTCAGCGCGGCCACCACGGCGTCGTGCTGTCCCGTCTCCGCGGCCACCGACAGCAGGCTGGCCGCGGCCGGGGCGCTGGTGAAGGTGACGGCGTCCACCCCGCGGGCGGCCACCGTGCCCACCAGCCGGCGCAGGGGGCCGACGTCCTCGGGCAGCACCCACCGGTACACCGGCACGGTCAGCACCTCGGCGCCGGTGGCGCGCAGCGCGTCGACGAACTCCGGCAGCGGGTCGCCGTGCAGCTGGACGGCGACGCGGCGGCCCTCCAGCGGGCCCTCCGCGCCGGACAGCAGGTGCTCGAGCACCTCGGCCGAGGACTCCGACGCCGGCGACCACGCGTCGACCAGCCCGCCGCCGCGGATCGCGCCGCGCGCCTTGGGGCCGCGGGCGAGCACCCGGGCGGTGCGCAGGTGCTCCACCAGCGGCAGGTCCCACGCCTCGGCGGCCTCCAGCCAGCCGCGGAACCCGACGCCGGTGGTCGCCACGACCAGGTCGACCGGCGCGGCCAGCACCGCCTCGGTGGCCGCGACCAGCTCGGCGTCGTCGGCCAGCGGCACGATCCGGATGGCCGGCGCGTAGACCACCCGGGCGCCGCGGCGGTCGAGCAGGGCGCCGAGCTCCTCGCGCCGCCGGGCGGCGGTGACGGCCACGGTGTACCCGGCCAGCGGGGCCGGTGCACCGGCCGGCGGGGCGTCCGCGGGCGGGGCGTCCGCGGACGGGGGGTCCGCGGGAGCCGGGTCGGGCTGGGGAGCGGTCACCGCACCATGGTGGCGGGTCGGCGTTGCGGGCGTGTGTCGGGACCCGGTCAGGGACGGCCGGCGTCCCAGCAGGCGAGCAGCACGGTGGCGTCGTCCTGCAGCACGCCGCCCTGGTGCTCGAGCAGGGCCCGCATCAGCCGGCGGGCCGTCTCCGGCGGCGGGTGCCCCGCGGCGGCCGCCCGGGTCAGGAACTCGACGAGCCGCTCCTCGCCGAACCAGGCCCCCGAGGCGTCCCGGGCCTCGGTGACCCCGTCGGTGTGGACGGCCAGCCAGTCCCCGGGCTCGAGCACCTCCTCGCCGACGGTGACCCCGTCGGCCTCGATCCCGAAGGGCACCCGCCGCCCGCCGCGGAGCTCCTTGACCACCCGGCCACCGCGCAGCAGCAGGGGCGGGGGGTGGCCGGCGTTGACGTAGCGCAGCCGGCCCGAGGCGGTGTCCAGCTCGGCCAGGACGCCGGTGACGAAGGAGCTGCCGGGGAACGTCGCGGCGACCACCTCGTCGACGGCGAGGGCCTGCTCGAAGACGCTGCGGCCGTCGCGGCGCACGCTGCGGTAGGCCGCCAGCGCGCCGGCGGCGATGAGCCCCGCGGGCAGGCCGTGGCCCATCGCGTCGAAGACCGCCATCGAGACCGTCTGGCGGGACAGGGAGTAGTCGAAGGCGTCCCCGCCGACGTCCTCGGCCGGCTCCAGCAGCCCGGCGAGCACGAACTGCTCCGAGGCCGCGGTGAGCGGCGGCAGCTGCTGCCAGATCAGCTCGGCCGACGCCGACCGCCGCACCGTGCGCCGGGCGCGCTCCAGCGCGTCGCCGTAGGGGCCCATCGAGGTGATCAGGTGGCCGACCAGGGTGGACAGCCAGCGGCACTGGGCGCGCAGGCCCGGGTCCTCGAGCTCGGCCGCGCTGCCGACCCGCACCTCCAGGACGCCCAGCCGGTCCGCGCCGTCGACCAGCGGGACCCACAGCCGCGGGACGCCGTGCCCCTCCGACGGCAGCGGGGTGCCCGTCTGGAAGACGCGCCCGGGCAGCGTCCCCTCGACGGCGATCGGCTCCCCGGCGGGCTCGCCGTCGCACGGCAGCCGCCACAGCCGGCGCTGCTGGTCGTCGACGACGTGCACGAGGACGTCCACGCCCAGCATCCGGCCGGCGTCGGCGGTGAGGGCGGGCAGCCGGTCGGGGGAGGCGGTGCTCGCGGTGTCCAGCAGCTGGAGCAGGGCGGCGAGCGGGCCGGTGGTCGGACGGTGGCGGTACTGCGGGCGGGTGTAGGGGACCCGCCGGGCGGTGACGAGCTCGTCGAGCCGCTCGTTGACCGCGAGCGCCAGGAGGTCGCCGTCGACGGGCGGCAGCGGGAGCACGCCGCCGAGGTGGGCCTCGACGGCCATGAGGTCGGCGTTCCCGCCGAGCGCGAAGTACCGCACCCACAGCTGCTCGTCGTCGAGACCCGCCATGGCCTTGGCCGCGCGCAGCGCCGCCAGCTGCTCGGACGGCGGCACGGGGCCGGACCGCTCCATCAGCGGCGCCGGCGGACGGCGGAGTCGACCACGGTGCGCGCGGCCTGCCGGAGGGTCCCGGCCTCGCCGCCGGAGCGGGCGACCAGCATCCCGAGGGCGGCCTCCTCGCTGATCCCGTGCCGGGCCATCAGCACGCCCTTGGCCGTGCTGACGAGGTCGCGGACGGCGAGCGCCTGGCGGAGCTCGTCGCTGGTCCGGCGGGCCCGTTCCCGGTGCTGCACGTTGGCCACCGGGATCGCCGCCTGCGCGGCGGCCATGGTCACCAGGCGCTCGGTGTGCGCGTCGAGGACGCCGGGGGCGTCGGCGTAGACCTTGAGCGCGCCCAGCGTGCGCTCCCCGGCGACCAGCGGGGCGCTCAGTGCCGCGGACAGGCCCAGCCGCGCCGCCCCGGCCGCCCAGCGGGGCCAGCGGGTCTCGGTGGCCAGGTCGGGGACCCGCACGAGCTGCCGGCCGGCGACCGCGGCCAGGCACGGCCCCTCGTCGAGCTCGTACTGGAGGGCGTCGGCCTGCTCGACCCGGCGGTCGGTGGCGCCCGCCGAGCGGCGGCCCAGCTCGTCGACGATCGACACCCCGGCGCCGGCCGCCCCCGGGACGGTCTCGAGGACGAGCGCGCTGAGCAGCTCCAGCGAGGTCTCGACGGTCTCCTCGGACAGCAGCAGGCCCGACATGCGGGCGAAGACGACCGACAGTTCGTCGGCCAGCGGGAGGTGCCGGGACGCGTCAGGGCGCATGGGTGCACCTCGTCAGGAGTGCGGCCACCCCGGCACCGGCTCTGGGTGGACGTGGTCCGCCCCCCGAGGCTAGTGCCGCGGCGGGGCCGCGGCTCAGCGCAGGGCCGCCGCCGTCCAGGTGGGCACCGCGCCGCCGTCGCCGACCACCAGCCCGCGGCTGGCCAGCAGCCGCAGGTGCGCGTCGGTCTCGGTGACGGCGAAGATGCGCATCCGCCGCGCGTACTCCGACCACGGGCGCGACCAGGTGAGCTGCGCGGCGAGGTCCCACGGCGTGCTGCCCGGATGTGCGCGGACGGCGGCCAGCAGCTCGGCCAGCCGGCGCTCGTGGTGCGCGCGCAGCTCGCGGGTGCGCTCGCCGAGGCCGCGGAACCGCCACTCGTGGCCGGGCAGCACCTCGGTGGGCTCCCGCGCGCCGACCGCCTCCAGCGAGGCGAGGTAGTCGCGCAGCGGGTCGGCCGGGCCGCCGGCGTGGGTGGAGATGTTGGGGCTGATGCGGGGGAGGACGTGGTCGCCGGCGAAGAGCAGGCCGGTGTCCTCGTCGGCGAAGCACAGGTGCCCGGCGGTGTGCCCCGGCGTGTGCACCGCGCGCAGCGACCAGCCCGGCAGGTCGGCGCGGTCGCCGTCCTCCAGCAGCCGGTCGGGGCGGGCCAGCCGGTGCCACTGCGCGCGCTGCTCCGGCGTGCCGGCGTCGGCGCGCGCGTCGGCCTCCGGCGCGCCCAGGCCGACCAGGAAGGCCACCTCGGTCTCGGTGGACAGCTCCGGCGCCCGGCCGGTCAGCGTGGCCAGGCCGCGCGCGTCGGCCGGGTGCATCGCGATCCAGGCTCCGGAGGCCTCGCGCACCCGGGCGGCCAGGCCGACGTGGTCGAAGTGCATGTGGGTGACCAGCACGCCGCGCACGTCGGCGACGCCGGCCCCGATGCCGGACAGGCCCGCGCACAGCGCCGCCCAGCTGTCGTCGGCGTCCCAGCCGGTGTCGACCAGCCCCAGCCCGCCGCCGGCCAGCTCGAGGACGTAGGCGTTGACCCAGCGCAGCGGCCCGGCCAGCGGCACCGGCACCGACCACAGCCCCGGGCGCACCCGCTCGACGCCCGGCACCGTGCGCTGCCGCCACGCCGCCTGCTGCGCGGCCCCGGTCACCTCCACGCCGGTCCCCCCGCGCCGGTCCTCTGCATGCCGGCACTCTGCCACCGACCCCGGCCGCCGGGCTGGGAGGATGGGAGCCGTGCCGACGCCGCCGACGCCGCCCGCCGTCCCCGTGTCCGCCACGCCGCGCCGCCTGCGGCTGATCTGCGCCGCCGCCGCCGTCGTCGTCGTGGCCGTGATGGTCGTCGTCGCGGTGCTGCTCACCGAGTCCTCGACCGGCGTGGTCACCTTCGGCCTGGTCGACCAGGTGGCCATCGTCGGCCTGGGCCTGTTCGTCGGCGGCGGCGTGATGCTGGTCGGCGCGTCCCGGGTCGACGCCGACACCGACGGCGTGCGGGTCCGCAACGTGCTGGTGAAGCACGAGCTGGGCTGGGACCGGGTGCGGGCGGTGCGCTTCGACCGGGACTCCTCGTGGGCGAGCCTCGAGCTCACCAACGACGACGAGGTCGCCGTCCTCGCCGTGCAGGCCGTCGACCGGCAGCGCGCGCTCGACGCCGTCGACGGCCTGCGGGCGCTGCTGGCCGCCCACCGCGCCGCGCACCCGAGGCCCGACCCGGGCCCCCTGCTCTACGAGTGGGAGGCCCGGGAATGACCCGGGGCCCCCGGACGCTGTAGCATGTGCGTGCCTCCCCGCTACACGAGGCGCGTGAACCACTCCAGCGGCCCCGCCCCGGGCCGCTGACCCAAGAGGAGCCCGCTCCCACCTGGCGCCGCCGAGGCGCCCAGGTCCCCGGTTCGCGAGACGCCGGCCCGCCCCGGCCGGCGTCCCGCGACGTACCCGGCCCACCCGTGGGCCGGGGCGGTACCGGCGAGACGGGCCCTGTGAGCGCACAGCTCACGGGGCCCTCGTCGTCTCCGGTCCCGGAGGGCGGCTCCTCCCGTGTGAACTGCAGAGGAGAGGCCATCACCGAGCCCCGTATCAACGACCGTATCCGCGTCCCCGAGGTCCGCCTGGTCGGACCGGAGGGCGAGCAGGTCGGCATCGTGCCGATCGGCGAGGCGCTGCGCCTGGCGCAGGACTCCGAGCTCGACCTCGTCGAGGTCGCGCCCATGGCCCGGCCGCCGGTCGTCAAGCTGATGGACTACGGGAAGTTCAAGTACGAGTCCGCCCAGAAGGCCCGCGAGGCCCGGCGGAACCAGGCGCTCACCGTCATCAAGGAGATGCGGCTGCGCCTCAAGATCGACCCGCACGACTACGAGACCAAGAAGGGCCACGTCGAGCGCTTCCTCAAGGCGGGCGACAAGGTCAAGATCACCGTGATGTTCCGCGGTCGCGAGCAGTCGCGCCCGGAGATGGGCTACCGCCTGCTGCAGCGGCTGGCCGGCGACGTGTCCGAACTGGGCGTCGTCGAGTCCAACCCGAAGCAGGACGGCCGCAACATGGTCATGGTGATCGCCCCGCACCGGAACCAGGCCGCGACCGACGGCGCCCGCCGTCAGGCCAAGGCCGAGCGGGCCGCCGAGGGTCAGACCCCGACGGCCTGACCGGCGCACCGCAGGACCGCACCACCGAGACGGCCGGCGCCGTCGCGGCAGCCCCGTGCTGCCGCGCGGCGCCGACACCCACGAACAGGACGACGAGGACATGCCGAAGCAGAAGACCCACAAGGGCACCGCCAAGCGGGTGCGCGTGACGGGCACCGGCAAGATCATGCGCGAGCAGGCCAACAACCAGCACAAGTTCGAGCACAAGTCCTCGCGGCGCAAGCGCCGGCTGGAGAAGGACCAGGTCCTGAGCCCGGCCGACACCAAGACCGTCAAGAAGCTGCTGGGCATCTGAGCCCCCGCCTCCCGTAACGATCAAGGAGTACTCACGTGGCACGCGTGAAGCGGGCGGTCAACGCCCAGAAGAAGCGCCGGACGACCCTCGAGGCCGCCAGCGGCTACCGCGGTCAGCGTTCGCGCCTGTACCGCAAGGCCAAGGAGCAGATCCTCCACTCGGCCACCTACAACTACCGCGACCGCAAGGTGCGCAAGGGTGACTTCCGCAAGCTGTGGATCACCCGCATCAACGCCGCCGCGCGTCAGAACGACATGACCTACAACCGGTTCATGCAGGGCCTGAAGCTGGCCGGCATCGAGCTCGACCGCCGCGTGCTCGCCGAGCTCGCGGTGAACGAGCCGGCCGCCTTCGCCGCACTGGTGGAGACCGCCCGCGCCGCCGTCGCCGCCGCTCCGGCGGGTGGCGAGCAGGCCGCCTGACGTTCCGCCTCCCGACGCCGCCGGCGTCCGGCCCACCGGGGCCGGCGCCGGCGGCGTCGGCGTGTCCGGGGTCGGAGTGGATCCCGCGAGATCTGCACACTCGGGGCTCTCCGGGTGCGAGAAGCCCCGAGTGTGCGGATCTCGCGGAACGGGAGGGGAGGACGACGACGTGAGCGAGCTGCTGACCGAGCGCTCGGGGCGGGTGGCCGCCGCGCGGAAGCTGACCCGCCGGGCCGGCCGCGACGAGGCCGGCGCCTTCCTCGCCGAGGGCCGGCAGGCCGTCAGCGAGGCGCTCGCGCTGGCCGGGACCGACCCGGCCGCCGTCCGCGAGGTCTTCGCCACCGAGGCCGCCGCCGCCGCGCACCGCGACCTCCTCGTCGCCACCGCCGTCCCGGTCCGGCTGGTCACCGAGAAGGCGGCCGCCGGCCTGTCGGAGACGGTGACGCCGCAGGGCCTGGTCGCCGTCTGCGCCCTGCGCGACCTGCCCGCGGGGCGGCTGGCGGCCGAGCCGCCGTCGCTGGCGGTGGCCCTCGCCGGCCTCGCCGACCCGGGCAACGCCGGCACCGTGCTGCGCACCGCCGACGCCTGCGGCGCGGGCGCGGTGGTCTTCGGCGCCGGGTCCGCCGACCCCTACGGCGGCAAGGCCGTCCGCTCCAGCGCGGGCAGCCTGTTCCACCTCGACGTCGTCCGCGGTGCGCCGCTGCTGCCGCTGGTCGGCGACCTGCGCGCCCGCGGTGTCACCGTGCTCGCCGCCGACGGCGGGGGAGAGGCCTCCCTCGACGGGCTGGGCGACGTCCTCGCCGGGCCGGTGCTGTGGCTGTTCGGCAACGAGGCGCGCGGGGTGCCGCCGGAGCTGGCCGCGGCCGCCGACGCCCGGGTGCGGATCCCGATGCGCGGCCGCGCCGAGAGCCTCAACCTGGCCGCCGCCGCGGCGATCTGCCTCTACTCCACGCAGCTCGCGCAGGGCTGAGACGCTGCCCGCGCGGACGACGACGCGGCCGAGGCCACCCTCCTGCGCTCCCTGACCTCCGCCCGCGAGGCGCTGCTGTGGAAGCTCGAGGGGCTCTCGGGGTACGACGTGCGCCGGCCGCTGACGGCCACCGGCACCGACCTGCTCGGCCTGCTCGAGCACCTCGCCTGCGTGCAGGCCGGCTACCTCGGTGGCGTCATGGGCCGGCCGTTCCCCGAGCCGATGGTCTGGGACGACCCCGACGCCGGGGACGACGACCTGTGGGTGCACGCAGACGATCGCGAGGGTCGAGGAGGCCGCGGCGGCCTTCCGCTGAGCCGCAGGCCGGGTCGGGCCGGCTCGAGCTCCGCGTACGGGGTCACCGTGCCGTCGCGCGCCAGCCGGCGGGTGGTGCGGGCGCGCAGCGCCGACCGGGCCGGCGCGAGCGCCACGTAGACGCCGGAGAGCACGAGGACCAGCACCCGGTCGGCGCCGGGGGACAGCACGATGCTGCCGGCGAACTGCACGGCGAAGGGCACGAACAGCGTCGCCGCGCCGACGGCGGTCAGCCGCAGGCACACCAGCAGGGAGACGGCGAACAGCGACCGGGCGGCGGTGAGCAGCAGCTCGGTGCGCTGCTGGGTGTCCAGCGGCAGGCCGGAGATCGACGTCGAGCTCAGCGCGAGGACCAGCGGGATGGTGCCCACCAGCAGCGTCCACTGGTTGACCTTGCTCGACAGCAGGGTGCCGAGGGAGTCCGAGGCGCGCAGCCGCGCGGCGTGGAGGCAGGCGACGACGAGCTCGGGCGCCTCGCTGGCCAGCGCGCCACCCACTGCACGAGCAGGAACTCGTCGACGGCGAGCGTCGTGCCGGTCTCCACCAGCGACTCGGTGAAGTGCTCCGCGCAGGCGAGGACCACCAGCGCCGCGACGGCGAACACCCCGCCCACCCAGGTGCGCCGGCGGCGCCTGGGCTGCTCGCCCATCCAGCGCGAGGTGCCGATCAGGTCCGGCTCCTCGGCGGGGGCCTGGGCGAGCCGGCGGGCGTAGGGCACGAAGACCGTCACCAGCACGACGGCGTCGACGAGCGTCAGGCTCGTCCGCAGCTGCAGGTGCAGCGAGTACGGCGTGGCGACGCCGAGATCACGACCTCGGGCGACATCGCCGGCGACAACCGCACCTCACCGCGGGGCACGTCCCGGGCGGCGGGGTCCCCGGCCGCCCGGCGCCGGGCCACCACGACCGCGGCGACCAGCACCACCAGCGGCCAGCCGACGCCGACCGTCGTGCCGGCCCTCCAGGTGGAGACGAGGTCGGCGGCGTACCCGGGCAGCACGGCCAGCAGCGCGAGCAGCGCCAGCGCCCGCCAGGAGGGGGGTCGGCGGGCGGCGCCGGGGAGCGGGCACGGGCGCCATCCGAACGCGCGGAGGGGGACGGCGCGACCGCGCCGTCCCCCTCCGTCCCCCGCCCGGCCGGACCCTCCCCGGTCAGCCGAGCACGGGCGCCGCCGGCGGTGGCACCGCCGCGGCCGCGGCCCGTGCGGTGGCGGCGCGGGCGGCCGCACCGCGCGAGGCGGCCTTGCGCTCGTACATCCGCAGGTCGGCCCGGTGCAGCAGGTCGGCGAACACGACGCCGTCGGCCGGGCAGACGCTCACCCCGATGCTCGCGCCCACCGTCACCTCGGTGCCCATGAGCGGGACCGGGCGGCGGATGGAGGCGACCAGCTCGTCGGCCACCCGCGCCGCCTCGGCGGCCGCGGTCTCCGGGTGCAGGTCGGGCAGCGCGACGAGGAACTCGTCGCCGCCGAGCCGGGCCAGCAGGTCGCGCCGGCGGACCCGGTCGCGCAGCCGGCCGGCCACCACCTGCAGCAGCTCGTCCCCGGCGGCGTGGCCGAGGGCGTCGTTGACCGCCTTGAACCCGTCGAGGTCGACGAACAGCAGGCCGAGGGAGTCGCCGCGGGCGCGGGCCTCCCAGATCGCGGCCTCCACCTGCTCCTCCAGGCGCCGCCGGTTGGGCAGGCCGGTGAGCGGGTCGGTGTAGGCGAGCTCCTGGATGCGGGCCAGCGCCGCGGACGTGCGGTCGCGCTCGCGCACCAGCGCCCGCTCGGCCTCCACGCGCGCTCACGTCGACCTGGACGCCGATGTACTGGACGACGGTGCCGTCGGCGTCGTGCACCGGCGCGAGGTGCAGCTCGTTCCACCACGGCTCCCGCCCGGGGCCGCGCACGTTGAGCACCGTCTCCCGGCAGGACTCGCCCGCGGCGACGGCGGCCCGGATCCGCGCGACGGCGGCGGGGTCGGCGTCGGGGCTCTGCAGCTGCCGGCAGTTGCGGCCGAGGATGTCCTCCGCGGCCAGCCCGGCGAGCTCCCGGAACGCGGCGTTGGCGTAGACGATCGGCTGGTCGGGCAGCCGCATGTCCACCACGGTCACGCCGCTGGGCGTGGCCTCCAGCGCCCGGCGCAGCAGCACCTCGGCGTTGGTGGTGCCGACGGCGAGACCGCCGGCGGGCCGGCTCACGGGTGCGGCCGGGACGTGCGCGGCCGGCGGAGTGGGCAGCCCTGCCTCGGGGCCGACCCGCGGGGCCACCCGCGACAGCAGCGACTGCGCCGCGGCCGAGACGGTGTCGCGGTCGTAGGTCAGCGCGTACTCGAAGGTGCGCTCGAGGTCCGGGCCGTCCTCGCCGAGGTCGCGGGCGAGCAGGGCGGCGCTGAAGTGCGGGGACAGCACCGCCACGTCCCACTCGCCGCGCACCGGGTCGGCGGGGCCGAGATGGGCGCCGCGCAGGCCCGGCAGCGGCTCGACGGGCAGGTCCTCGCCGAGGGCGCAGACGAAGCCGGTGCGGGCGACCAGGTCGCGGTAGCGCTGGGTGGTGGAGACGGTGAAGTGCCGCGCCTCCTGGAAGGTGGAGGCGACGACGCAGGTCTCGCCGAGCCGCATCGCCTCCCGCTCCAGCTGCTTGGACAGCTCGATGAGCAGCGCCTTGGGCGCCCGCCGCAGCGGCGTCCCGTCGGGGAGGCAGGCGAACGGCGACGCCGCGCCGAGGGCGCCGGCCGGGGTGCCGGCGCCGGGCAGCACCAGCTCGCCGACGGTCAGGCCCGGCGCGGCGCCCGGGCCGGGACGGCCGAACAGCCAGCCCTGGCCGAGGGTGGCGCCGAGGCCGCGGGCGGTGCGCAGGTGGCCCTCGTGCTCGATGCCCTCGGCCAGCACGACGGCGCCGCTGCGCTCGGCGTAGGCGTTGACCGCGTTCATGATCTCGGCGATCTCCGGACCCGGGCGCTCCTGCACCAGGCGCAGGTCGAGCTTGACGACGTCGGGTCGCAGCAGCGGCAGGAACGCCAGCGACATCGACTCCGCGCCGACGTCGTCGACGGCGATCGACCAGCCGAGCTCGCGGACCCGCTCGACCGTGCGCAGCAGCTCGGCCGGGCGGGCGGCGATGGCCCGCTCGGTGATCTCCATGACGACCCGGACGTGGCCGGGCGCGCGCTCGGCGATGGCGAGCAGGTCGGCCAGCGGGGCGGTGCCGAGCACCTCGGGCTCGACGTTGACGAACACCGTCAGCGGGGCGACCAGGGCGGCGTCGACGGCACCGCGGAAGGCGGCGGCGCGGCACGCCTCGTCGAGCTCGGCCAGCCGGCCGGCGGCGCGGGCGGCGGCGAAGAGGGCGTCGGGCCGTTCGAGCGGGCCGACCGGGCCGCGGGCGAGCGCCTCGTAGGCGACCACCCGGCCGGTGTCGAGCTCCACGATCGGCTGGAAGACGCTGTGGACGCCGCGGATGGCGTCGTCGAGCACCGTGTCGAGCACCGTGTCGAGCACCGTGTCGCCGGCGGGCACCGGTGCCTGCGGGAGGAGGGTCACGGGGGCGTTGTCGGCAGGCGGGTCCCCTCCCGACACCCGGGGGTCCCGGGGCCTCCCCCCAGAGGGTCAGGAGGGGAGGGCGATGAGGACGACGGCCGCGGCCGCGGCCGCCAGGCCGGCCCGCTGGGCGCCGACCAGCCGCTCGCGCAGCAGCACCTGCGCCAGCACCACCGTGCTCACCGGGTACAGCGAGGCCAGCACGCCGGTGATCGCCAGCTGCCCGCCGGCCTGGGTGGCCACGAGGAACAGCGCGTTGGCCGCCATGTCGCCGACCCCGGCCAGCAGCACCACCGGCAGCACCCGCCGCGGCACCCGCAGCCCCGACCCGCCGGCCAGCGCCAGCCCGCCGACGAGCAGCACCGACACCACGCGGGCGGCGGCCAGCGGGGTGAGCCCGGCGTCGTCGCCGGTGCGGTCGAGCACGACGAAGAACAGGCCGAACCCGGCGCCGGCGGCCAGCGCGGGGGCCACGGCCGACAGCCGGGCCGAGCGCAGCGAGGCCAGCCCGCCCTCCGCGGACACCAGCACCACCGCGACCAGCGCCAGGACGATGCCGGTGACCGCCACCGGCCCCAGCCGCTCGCCGAGGAGCAGCCCGCCGAGCACGGGCAGCGCGGCGGCCGACACCGCGGTCACCGGCGCCACGACGCTCATCACGCCGGTGGCCAGCGCCCGGTAGAACAGGACGAGCCCGGCGCCGCCGGCGATCCCGGCCACGGCGCCCCACAGCAGGTCGGCCGGCTCCGGGTCGCCGCCGAGCCACGGCAGCAGCAGCGCCACGGTGAGCAGGCCCGCCGCCTGCGACAGCGCGACGACGGTGGCCGCGGCCACCCGCCGGCTGGCCATGCCGCCGGCGAAGTCGGCCATCCCGTAGACGACGGCCGAGGCCAGCGCCAGCAGCGTCGCCATCCGGTGCGCCTCCCCGTGTCCCGTCCCCGTCCGGTGCCACCCGGTGCCGCCCGATCCTCGCAGCCGGCTCCTCCGCGGGATCTGCACACTCGGGACTCCCAGGCCCCGGAACACCCCGAGTGTGCAGATCTCGCCGGAGGGGACCGGGTCCGGCCGGGAACCGGGGCGCGGCGGGGGAGGGACGCCGGGCAGAATGGCCTCCCGTGTCCGGCGCCAACGACCCCTACGACCCCAAGCAGGTCGCGGCCCTCTCCGCCGAGGCCCTCGACGCCGCCGTCGCGGCGGCCCACGAGGCCTTCGCGGCCGCGGGCGACCTCGACGCGCTGGCCGCCGCCCGCCCGGCCCACCTCGGTGACCGGGCGCCCGTGCCGCTGGCCCGCCGCGAGCTCGGCGCGCTGCCGCCGGCCGCCCGCGCCGACGCCGGCAAGCGGGTCAACGCCGCGCGCGTCGCCGTCACCGAGGCCTTCGACGCCCGCCGCGCGGAGCTCGAGGCCGAGCGCGACGCGCGGGTGCTGGCCGAGGAGCGGGTCGACGTCACCCTGCCCTGGGACCGCGCCCCGCGCGGCGCCCGCCACCCGCTGACCACGCTGCAGGAGCGCATCGCCGACGTCTTCGTCGGCATGGGCTACGAGGTCGCCGAGGGCCCCGAGCTCGAGGCCGAGTGGCTGAACTTCGACGCGCTGAACATCGGCCGCGACCACCCGGCCCGCACGATGATGGACACCCTGTTCGTCGCGCCGGAGGACTCCGGGCTGGTGCTGCGCACCCACACGAGCCCGGTGCAGGCGCGCACGCTGCTCTCGCGCACGCCGCCGGTGTACGTCGTCGCGCCCGGGCGGGTGTACCGCACCGACGAGCTCGACGCGACGCACACCCCGGTGTTCCACCAGGTGGAGGGCCTCGCCGTCGACCGCGGCCTGACCATGGCGCACCTGCGCGGCACGCTCGACCACCTGGCGCGGTCGCTGTTCGGCCCGGAGGCGATCACCCGCTGGCGGCCGAGCTACTTCCCGTTCACCGAGCCCTCGGCGGAGTTCGACGTCTGGTTCCCCGAGCACCGCGACGGCCCGCGCTGGGTCGAGTGGGGTGGCTGCGGGATGGTCAACCCCCGGGTGCTCGTGGCCTGCGGGGTCGACCCCGAGGAGTTCAGCGGCTTCGCCTTCGGCGTCGGCATCGAGCGGGCGCTGCAGTTCCGCTCGGGTGTCGGCGACATGCGCGACATCGTCGAGGGCGACGTCCGGTTCACCAAGGCGTTCGGAGTGGAGCTCTGATGCGGGTCCCCGTCGGCTGGCTGGCCGAGTACGTCGACGTCCCCGCCGGGACGACCGTCGAGGAGCTCGACGCCGCCTTCGTCCGGCTGGGCCTGGAGGTCGAGGACGTCCACACCCCGGCCGAGGTCACCGGCCCGCTGGTGGTCGGCCGGGTGCTGGGGATCGAGGAGCTCACGGGCTTCAAGAAGCCGATCCGGTGGTGCCAGGTCGACGTCGGGGAGTCGGAGCCGCGCGGCATCGTCTGCGGCGCCCGGAACTTCGCCGTGGGCGACACCGTCGTCGTCGCGCTGCCCGGCGCGGTGCTGCCCGGCGGGTTCGAGATCGCCGCCCGGAAGACCTACGACCACGTCTCCGACGGGATGATCTGCTCGGTCCGCGAGCTCGGCATCGGCGAGGACCACGCCGGGATCCTCGTGCTCGGCGACGGCTTCGAGCCCGGCGCCGACGCCCGCGCGGTCGTCGGCCTCGACGACGTCGTCATCGAGCTCGCCGTCACCCCCGACCGCGGCTACTGCCTGTCCATGCGCGGCATCGCCCGCGAGATGGGCACGGGCCTCGCGGTCGGCTGGCGCGACCCGGGCGCGGCCGAGGACCCGAGCTGGTCCGGCGAGCCGGCGTGGGAGGTCACCGTCGCCGACGCCGAGCGCTGCGACCGGTTCTCCATGGTCGCGCTGGAGGGCCTCGACCCGACCGCGCCGAGCCCGTGGTGGATGCGCCGGCGGCTGGCCCAGTCCGGCATCCGGTCGATCTCGCTGGCCGTCGACGTCACCAACTACGTGATGCTCGAGCTCGGCCAGCCGATGCACGCCTTCGACCGCGACGCGGTGACCGGCCCGATCGTCGTCCGCCGCGCCCGCGAGGGCGAGCGGCTGACCACCCTCGACGGCGCCGACCGCGTGCTGTCCGACGACGACCTGCTCATCACCGACGACACCGGCCCGATCGGGCTGGCCGCGGTCATGGGCGGGGCGTCCACCGAGATCGGGGACGGCACGACGAACGTCCTGCTGGAGGCGGCGCACTGGGAGCCGACCGGGGTGGCCCGCACCGCCCGACGGCACCGGCTGCCCAGCGAGGCGGCCCGCCGGTTCGAGCGCGGCGTCGACCCGGAGATGACCGTCGTCGCGCTGGCCCGCGCCGCGGCCCTGCTCGCCGAGTACGGCGGCGCCCGGGTGGTCGGCGCGCCGGTCGACGTCGACACCCGCCGCCCGCGCCCGTCGATCGCGCTGGCCGCCGACCGGCCCGGCCGGGTCTCCGGCGTGCCCTACCCCGCGGCGCAGGTGGTCGAGCTGCTCGGCGCCGTGGGCTGCGCGGTGGAGGCCGACGGGGAGCTCCTCACCGTCACCCCGCCGTCCTGGCGGCCCGACCTCACCGACCCGGCCGACCTGGTCGAGGAGGTCGTCCGCCTCGCCGGCTACGACGACGTCCCCTCGGTGCTGCCCACGGCCCCGCCCGGGCGCGGGCTCACCGAGACCCAGCGTCGCCGCCGCGCGATCGGGCGGGCGCTGGCCGAGGCGGGCCACGTGGAGGCGCCGGCCTACCCGTTCCTCGCGCCGTCGGTGTTCGACGCCCTCGGGCTCGACGCCGACGACGAGCGGCGGGCGGTGGTCCTCGTGCGCAACCCGCTGTCGGAGGAGGAGCCGGCGCTGCGCACCACGCTGCTGCCGGGCCTGCTCGCCACGCTCGCCCGCAACCTGGCCCGCGGCCAGCGCGACGTCGCCCTGTTCGAGCACGGCGCGGTGTTCCGCGGCGGCGACCGCGCGCCCGCGCCGCTGCCCGGCGTCGACGCCCGTCCCGACGACGAGACGCTCACCGCGCTGCTCGGCGCGGTGCCCGGGCAGCCGTGGCACGTCGCCGTCGTCCTGGCCGGCCAGCGCGAGCCGCGCGGCTGGTGGGGTCCGGGGCGCCCGGCCGGCTGGGCCGACGCCGTGCAGGCCGCCCGGGTGGTGGCCGAGGCGGCGGGCGTGGAGCTCTTCGTCCGCCCCGGCGAGCGGGCGCCCTGGCACCCGGGCCGCTGCGCGGAGCTGGTCGTCCGCGCCGGCGACGAGGACGTCGTCGTCGGGTACGCCGGCGAGCTGCACCCGCGGGTGTGCGCGGCGCTGGAGCTGCCGGCCCGCACCTCGGTGATGGAGCTCGACGTCGACGCGCTGCCGGCCCGGCCGGTGCCCGTCGGCCCGCGGATCTCCGCCTTCCCGCCGGTGTTCCTCGACCTCGCGTTCGTCGTGCCCGACGAGATCACCGCCTCGCACGTCGAGTCGCTGGTGCGCGGGGGAGCGGGGGAGCTGTTCGAGGCGGTGCGCCTGTTCGACGTGTACTCCGGCCCGCCGGTGCCGGCCGGGTCCCGCTCGCTGGCGTACTCGCTGGTGCTGCGCGCCCCCGACCGCACGCTCACCGCGGCCGACGTGGCCCAGGTGCGCGAGGGCATCCTCGCCGTCGTCGCCATGCAGGGGATCACGCTGCGCAGCGGCGACTCCTGATGGCGGCCCGGCCCGACCTCTCCGGGCTGGTCGCGCTCGTCACGGGGGCGTCCGCGGGCATCGGCCGGCACCTCGCCGAGGGGCTGGCCGCCCGCGGCGCCGCCGTCGCCGGCCTCGCCCGCGGCGGCGAGCGGCTGCGGGCGGCGATGGACGACGTCGCCGCGGCCACCGGGGCCCGGACGCTGGCCGTGCCCGCCGACGTCACCGCCGCCGCCGCGGTGGACGCCGCCGTCGCCCGGGTGGCTGCGGAGCTCGGCCCGGTCGGCCTGCTGGTCAACAACGCGGGCCTGGTCGACGCCGCCGAGGTGCCGCTGTGGGAGGCCGACCCCGACCAGTGGTGGGCGGTGGTGGAGAGCCAGGTGCGCGGGCCGTTCCTGCTCGCCCGCGCGGTGCTGCCGGGCATGGTCGCGGCCGGCGGCGGGCGGGTGGTCGGGCTCGCCAGCGGCCTGGGCACCCGCGGCGACGCGCGCTACAGCGCCTACTCAGCCGGCAAGTCCGCGCAGATGCGGATCACCGAGGCCCTCGCGCTGGCCGGCGCGCCGCACGGGGTGCGCGCGTTCGACCTGGCGCCGGGCGTCGTCGACACCGCGATGACCCGCGCCATGCCGATGCACGCCGGCCGCACCGAGTGGACCCGGCCGGCCGACGTCGTCGACCTCGTCGTGGCGATCGCCGCGGGCGAGCTGGACGCCTGGTCGGGGCGGTTCCTGCGCGCCGGGGCCGACACCGTGGACGCCCTGCGCGCCACCACCCCGGCCGGCGACGCCCGCCGGCTGCGGCTGCTCCCGTACGGCGACGCCGACCCTCTGGCCTGACCCCGCCACACCCGGTCCCGGCCCGCTCGTGCTCTGCCCCTCCCCAGGGGGCAGAGCACGAGCCTGCGTCCGTCCGGTGCTCGTGCTCTGCCCACGGAGGCGGGGCAGAGCACGACCCCGCTCGGGAGGACCTGCCGACCCCCGGCCATGAAAGGTCATGCATGCCCCTGTATGGTCATGCATCGTGAACACAGGGCAGACGTGGACGGTCGGGGTCACCGGCGCCACCGGGTACGCGGGCGGTGAGGTGGTCCGGCTGCTGGCCGGGCACCCGCACCTCCGGCTGGCCGGGGTGCACGCCAACTCGAGCGCCGGCCGACGCCTGGGCGAACTGCAGCCCCACCTGCTGCCCTTCGCCGACCTCGAGGTGCGGCCGAGCGCGCCCGCGGACCTGGCCGGCTACGACGTCGTCGTCCTCGCGCTCCCGCACGGGGAGTCCGCCGCCATCGCCGCGCAGCTGCCGCAGGACACCCTCGTCATCGACTGCGGCGCCGACCACCGGCTCGAGGACCCGGCGGCCTGGGCCCGCTGGTACGGCGGCGAGCACTCCGGCTCCTGGCCCTACGGCCTGCCGGAGCTGCCCGGCCAGCGGGAGAAGCTCGCCGGCGCGCGGCGGATCGCCGTCCCCGGCTGCTACCCGACGTCGGTCACCCTCGCGATGGCCCCGGCGCTGGCCGCGGGCCTCGTCGAGCCCGACGTCGTCGTGGTCGCCGCCTCCGGCACCTCCGGCGCGGGCAAGGCGGCCAAGCCGCACCTGCTCGGCAGCGAGGTCATGGGCTCGGTGAGCGCCTACGGCGTCGGCGGCGTCCACCGGCACACCCCGGAGATGGCGCAGACGCTCGGCGCGGCCGCCGGGCAGCCGGTCCGGATCAGCTTCACGCCCACGCTCGTGCCGATGAGCCGGGGCATCCTGGCCACCTGCTCGGCGCCGCTGCGGCCCGGGACCGACGCCGGCGCCGCGCGGGCCGCCTACGCGCGGGCCTACGGCGACGAGCCGTTCGTGCACCTGCTGCCCGAGGGGCAGTGGCCCACCACTTCGCAGGTGCTCGGCGCGAACACCGTCGCGGTGCAGGTCGCCGTCGACCCCGACGCCGGCCGGCTGGTCGTCGTCGCCGCCGTCGACAACCTCACCAAGGGCACCGCGGGCGGCGCGATCCAGAGCGCCAACATCGCCCTGGGCCTGCCCGAGACCGCGGGCCTCCCGCTGGTGGGGGTGGCCCCGTGAGCGTCACCGCACCTCAGGGCTTCCGGGCCGCCGGCGTCGCCGCCGGGCTCAAGAGCACCGGCGCCCCCGACGTCGCGCTGGTCGTCAACGACGGCCCGCAGGACGCCGCGGCCGCCGTCTTCACCACCAA
This sequence comes from Geodermatophilus sp. SYSU D01119, assembly GCF_054049975.1. Classification (NCBI taxonomy): domain Bacteria; kingdom Bacillati; phylum Actinomycetota; class Actinomycetes; order Geodermatophilales; family Geodermatophilaceae; genus Geodermatophilus; species Geodermatophilus sp. SYSU D01119. The sequence goes on from NZ_JBJGYL010000036.1 coordinate 32,104, forward strand.
CCGCTTCCCGGCCGCGCCGGTGCTGTGGAGCCGGCAGGTCCTCTCCGGCGGCCGGCTGCGGGCGGTCGTCCTCAACTCCGGCGGCGCCAACGCCTGCACCGGGCCCGAGGGCTTCGGCGACACCCACGCCACCGCCGAGCACACCGCCGCCGCGCTCGGCCGCGCTGGTCTGGACATCGGCGCGATCGACGTCGCGGTCGCCTCCACCGGGCTGATCGGCGTCCGGCTGCCCATGGACCGGCTGCTGCCCGGCGTCACCGCCGCCGCGGGGGCGCTGTCCGACGGCGGCGGCCCCGACGCTGCCCGCGCGATCATGACCACCGATTCGGTGCCGAAGACGACGGTGCAGCAGCGCAGCAGCCCCGCAGGTGGCTGGTCGGTCGGCGGCATGGCCAAGGGTGCAGGGATGCTCGCGCCGAGCCTGGCCACGATGCTCGTCGTCCTCACCACCGACGCCGCCGTCGACCCGGCCGTGCTGCAGGAGGCGCTCGCGGGGGCCACGGGCGTGAGCTTCGAGCGGGTCGACTCCGACGGCTGCCTGTCCACCAACGACACCGTGATCGCGATGGCCAACGGCGCCAGCGGCGTCACGCCGTCGGCGGAGGAGGTGGCCGAGGCGCTCACCGCCGCGGCCACCGACCTGGCCATGCAGCTGCTCGCCGACGCCGAGGGCTCCACCAAGGACATCGCGATCACCGTGCGCAACGCGGCCAGCGTGCGGGACGCGCTCACCGCGGGCCGGGCCTGCGCCCGCAACAACCTGCTCAAGACCGCGCTGTTCGGCAACGACCCCAACTGGGGCCGGGTGCTCGCCGCCATCGGCACCACCGACGCCGCCTTCGAGCCCGACGCCGTCGACGTGACGATCAACGGCGTCACCGTCTGCCGCGGTGGTGCCATCGGCGACCCGCGCGAGGGCGTCGACCTCACCGGCCGGGCCGTCACCATCGACGTCGACCTCCGGGCCGGCACCGAGCAGGCCACGATCTGGACCAACGACCTGTCCATCGCCTACGTGCACGAGAACTCGGCGTACTCCACATGAGCACCGCACAGGACCCGAGCCCGCCCGACGTCCGGGTCGACGAGACGCCCCCGCCGCCGCGCCGGCGCATCGGCACCACCCGGGTGATGCGCACCTACGACCCCGAGGGCGACGCCCGCAAGGTCGCCGTCCTCACCGGTGCGCTGCCGTGGCTGCGCGAGTTCCACGGCAACGTCGTGGTGATCAAGTACGGCGGCCACGCGATGGTCGACGAGGACTGCCGCCGCGCCTTCGCCGAGGACATGGTGTTCCTGCGGACCTGCGGCATCCTGCCCGTCGTCGTCCACGGCGGCGGCCCGCAGATCACCGGGATGCTGTCGCGGCTCGGCATCGCCAGCGAGTTCCGCGGCGGCCTGCGGGTGACCACCCCGGAGACCGTCGAGGTGGTCCGCATGGTGCTCACCGGCCAGGTCGGCCCGGAGGTCGTCGGGCTCATCAACGGCCACGGCCCGCTCGCGGTCGGCCTGTCCGGGGAGGACGGCGGCCTGTTCACCGCCGAGCGGACGACGGCCGTCGTCGACGGCGAGCCGGTCGACGTCGGCCTGGTCGGCGACGTCGCCGCCGTCGACCCGGCGCCGGTCACCGCGCTGCTCGCCGCCGGGAAGATCCCGGTGGTGGCCACCGTGGCCCCCGACCGCGACGGCGTGGTGCACAACGTCAACGCCGACACCGCCGCCGCGGCGCTGGCCGTGGCGCTGGGCGCGGTGAAGCTCGTCGTCCTCACCGACGTCGAGGGCCTCTACGCCGACTGGCCCGACCGCGACTCGCTCGTGCAGCAGATCGACGCCGCCGAGCTCGCGGAGATCCTCCCGGACCTCGACGCCGGGATGATCCCGAAGATGGCCGCCTGCCTGCGGGCGGTCGAGGGCGGGGTGAAGCGGGCGACCGTCGTCGACGGCCGCACCCCGCACGCCCTGCTGCTGGAGATGTTCACCACCGAGGGCACCGGGACGATGGTCGTCCCCGCCCACAGCCTGAGCGGAGAGGAGCCGGCATGACCCACACGGAGGAGCTGGCCACCCGCTGGTCGGCCGTGATGATGGGCAACTACCGCACGCCCCCGGTCGCGCTCGCGCGCGGCGAGGGCTCGGTCGTCCGGGACGTCGACGGCCGCGAGTACACCGACCTGCTCGGCGGCATCGCGACGACGATCCTCGGCCACGCCCACCCGAGGGTCACCGAGGCGATCACCCGCCAGGCGCAGACCCTCGGGCACGTGTCCAACCTGGCGATGCACGAGCCCGGCGTCACCCTCGCCGAGCGGCTGCTGGAGCTGGCCGGGCGGCCCGGGCGGGTGTTCTTCTGCAACTCCGGCGCCGAGGCCAACGAGGCCGCGTTCAAGATCAGCCGGCTCACCGGGCGGCCCGAGGTGGTCACCGCCGAGGGCGCCTTCCACGGCCGCACGATGGGCGCGCTGGCGCTCACCGGCCAGCCGTCCAAGGCCGCCGCGTTCGCCCCGCTGCCCGGCGGCGTCCGGTACGTCCCCTACGGCGACGCCGCCGCGCTGGACGGCGTGGTCGGCGGGCAGACGGCGATGGTCCTGCTGGAGCCGATGCTCGGCGAGGGCGGCGTGCAGCCCCCGCCGGCCGGCTACCTCGCCGCGGCCGCCCGCACCGCCGCCGACGCCGGCGCGCTGTTCGCTGTCGACGAGGTGCAGACCGGCACCGGCCGCACCGGCCACTGGTTCGCCCACCAGGCCGACGGCCTGCAGCCCGACGTCGTCACGCTGGCCAAGGCGATCGGCGGCGGGCTGCCGCTGGGCGCCACGCTCGCCTTCGGCGACGCCGCCGAGCTCATGACCGCGGGCTCGCACGGCTCGACGTTCGGCGGCAACCCGATCGCCTGCGCCGCCGCACTCGCCGTGCTCGACACCGTCCGCGACGAGGGCCTGCTCGAGCGGGCCAAGGAGCTCGAGCACCGGTTCACCGCCGGCGTCGAGGGCCTCGGGCACGCCGGCGTCTCGGGCGTGCGGGGGAGGGGCGCGCTGCTCGGCGTCGTCCTCACCGCCCCCGTCGCCGCCGCGCTGGAGGCGCAGCTGCGCGCCGCCGGCTTCCTCACCAACGCCGTCGCCCCCGGCGTGCTGCGGCTCGCGCCCTCCCTGGTCGTCACCGACGCCCAGGTCGACGCGTTCGTCGCCGCCCTCCCCGCGGCCCTCGACGCCGCCCTCCAGGAGACCGACTCGTGATCCGGCACCTCACCCGCGACGACGACCTCACCCCCGGCGAGCAGGCCGAGGTCCTGGCCCTCGCCGCCGAGCTCAAGCGCACCCGGCACACCGACGCCGCGCCCACCCCGCTGCGGGCGGCCAACGGCGTGCCCCGCGCGGTCGCCGTGCTGTTCGACAAGCCCTCCACCCGCACCCGGGTGTCGTTCTCCGTCGGCGTCGCCGAGCTCGGCGGCTACCCGCTGGTCATCGACGCCGGGGCCAGCCAGCTCGGCCGCGGCGAGCCGGTGGAGGACACCACCCGCGTGCTCGACCGGCAGGCGTCGGCGATCGTGTGGCGCACCTTCGGCCAGGACCGGCTGGAGACCATGGCCGCCACCAGCCGCGTGCCGGTGGTCAACGCGCTCACCGACGACTTCCACCCCTGCCAGATCCTCGCCGACCTGCAGACGGTCATCGAGCGCAAGGGGTCGCTCGCGGGCCGGTCGCTCACCTACCTCGGCGACGGCGCCAACAACATGGCGCACTCCTACCTGCTCGGCGGCGCCACCGCCGGCATGCACGTGCGGATCGGCTCGCCCGAGCAGTTCCAGCCGGCGCCCGACGTGCTGAAGCGGGCCGCGGAGATCGCCGCCGGGACCGGCGGCTCGGTGCAGTGGACCGCCGACGCCGCGGCCGCCGCCGACGGCGCCGACGTCCTGGTCACCGACACCTGGGTGTCGATGGGCCAGGAGGACGAGTACGACGCCCGCGTCGCGCCGTTCCTGCCCTACGCCCTGGACCAGGAGGCGGTCGACCGCGCGGCCGAGGACGTCGTCGTCCTGCACTGCCTGCCCGCCTACCGGGGCAAGGAGATCGCCGCCGACGTGATCGACGGCCCGCGCAGCGCGGTGTGGGACGAGGCGGAGAACCGGCTGCACGCGCAGAAGGCGCTGCTGCTGTGGCTGCTGGAGCGATCCGGGTGAGCGGGGCCCGCGCGTGACCGGGGCGCTGACCCGCTCGGCCCGCCAGGCGCGCATCGCCGAGCTGATCACCGCCCAGCCGGTCACCTCGCAGACCCAGCTGGCGGCGCTGCTGGCGGCCGGCGGCATCGAGGTCACCCAGGCCACCCTGTCCCGTGACCTGGAGGAGCTCGGCGCGGTCAAGCTGCGCGGCACCGACGGCGCCCCGGCGTCCTACGTGCTGCCCCCGGAGAACGCGCCGCTGCGCCCGGCCCAGGCCGCGCCCGCCCGGCTCACCCGGCTGCTGGCCGACCTGCTCACCAGCGCCGACGGCAGCGCCAACCTCGCCGTCCTGCGCACCCCGCCCGGGGCCGCCCAGTTCCTCGCCTCCGCGCTGGACAAGGTGGGTCTGCCCGACGTGCTGGGCACCATCGCCGGGGACGACACGCTGCTGGTCGTCTCCCGCGACCCCGACGGCGGCCCGGCGCTGGCCGAGCGGCTGCGCGCCATGGCCGCGCGGACGCCCGCCGTCTACCCCGAGCTGCACAGCGACCTGACCGACGACGCCCCCGTCCCTGAGCCCCCCGGAGGACCGACCCCGTGACCGACCCGACCGCCCCCGCCTCGCAGACCCGGCTCTGGGGCGGCCGCTTCGGCGGCGGCCCCTCCCCGGCGATGGCGGCGCTGTCGAAGTCCACCGACGTCGACTGGCGGCTGGCCCCCTACGACCTGGCCGGCTCCCGCGCGCACGCCCGGGTGCTGCACCGCGCGGGCCTGCTCGCCGACGACGAGCTCGAGCAGATGCTCGGCGCGCTCACCGAGCTCTCGGCCGAGGTCGCCGCCGGCACCTTCGCCCCGGTCGAGGCCGACGAGGACGTGCACGAGGCGCTCGAGCGCGGCCTGATCGCCAAGCTCGGCACCCTCGGCGGGAAGCTGCGCGCCGGCCGCTCCCGCAACGACCAGGTCGCCACCGACCTGCGCCTGTACCTGCGGCACAACGTCCGGGCCCTGGTCGGGGAGCTCTCCTCGCTGGAGTACGCCCTGCTCGGGCTGGCCGAGCGGTACCAGGACGTGCCGGCCCCCGGCATGACCCACCTCCAGCACGCCCAGCCGGTGCTCATCGCCCACCAGCTGCTCGCCCACGCGCACGCCGTCGCCCGCGACGTCGACCGGCTGCAGGACTGGGACCGCCGCGCCGCCGTCAGCCCGCTGGGCTCGGGCGCGCTGGCCGGCTCGTCGCTGCCGCTGGACCCCGACGCCGTCGCCGCGGAGCTCGGCTTCGACCGGGCCGCCGACAACTCGATCGACGCCGTCAGCGACCGCGACTTCGCCGCCGAGTTCTGCTTCGCCGCCGCGCTGATCGGCGTCCACCTGTCCCGGCTGGGGGAGGAGGTCGTCCTCTGGACGTCCACCGAGTTCGGCTGGGCCCGCCTCGACGACGCCTGGGCCACCGGGTCGTCGATCATGCCGCAGAAGAAGAACCCCGACATCGCCGAGCTCGCGCGCGGCAAGTCCGGCCGGTTCGTCGGCAACCTCACCGGCCTGCTGACCATGCTCAAGGGCCTGCCCCTGGCCTACGACCGGGACCTGCAGGAGGACAAGGAGCCGGTCTTCGACTCCCTCGAGCAGCTGCTGCTCCTGCTGCCGGCGGTCACCGGGATGGTCGCCACCCTGACCCTGCGCCCGGAGGTGCTCGAGGCCGCCGCCCCGCAGGGCTTCGCGCTGGCCACCGACGTCGCCGAGTGGCTGGTGCGCAACGGCGTCCCGTTCCGCTCGGCGCACGAGATCTCCGGCGCGATGGTGGCCTTCTGCGAGGAGGCGGGGGTCGAGCTCGACGAGCTCGACGACGACCAGCTCGCCGGCATCGACGAGCGGCTCACCCCGGAGGTGCGCTCGGTGCTGTCGGTGCGGGGGGCGCTGGAGGCCCGCAGCACCCGCGGGGGGACGGCGCCCGAGCGGGTCGCCGGCCAGCTCGCGGCGCTGAAGGACGTCGCCGCCGCGCACGGCCGCTGGTCGGCCGGCTCGCCCGTGGCGGCCGCGCTCTGACCTCGCCGGGGCGGTTGCTCACCGCCGACGAGCTGCTCGGGCCGGTCGACGAGGTCGCCCCGGCCCTGCTCGGCTGCTGGGTGGTCACCGACCGGCCCGAGGGCACCGTCGCCGTCCGGCTCACCGAGGTGGAGGCGTACTCGGGGGAGGGGGAGGACCCCGCCTCGCACGCCCACCGCGGCCCGACGCCGCGCGCGGCGATCATGTTCGGCCCGCCCGGGCGGCTGTACGTGTACTTCAGCTACGGCGTGCACTGGTGCGCGAACGTCGTCGTCGGCCCGGCCGGGCGTGGGTCGGCGGTGCTGATGCGCGCCGGTGAGGTCGTGGTGGGGGAGTCGCTGGCCGCGACCCGCCGTCCGTCCGCCCGTGTCCCCCGGGACCTGGCCCGCGGTCCCGCCCGGCTCACCGCCGCGCTGGCGATCGGGCCGGGCGACGGCGGCGCCGACGTCCTCGACCCCGCCTCCCCGGTGCGCCTGCACGCGGGGGAGCCGCCGTCCGGGGTGTCCGCGGGCCCCCGGGTCGGGATCAGCCGGGCGACCGAGCTGCCGTGGCGGTTCTGGGAGACCGGGGCGCCGTCGGTCAGCGCGTTCCGCCCGGGCGGACGTCGGCGTCCGCGGGGCGCCGGGCAGGATTGAACCCGTGACCGACGTCCTCCCCGAGCTGAAGCGCCGCGGGCTCATCGCCCAGACCACCGACGAGGCCGCGTTGTCCGCGCACCTCGCCGAGGGGCCGGTCACCTACTACTGCGGGTTCGACCCCACGGCACCCAGCCTGCACGTCGGCCACCTGGTGCAGGTCATGGTCCTGCGGGCGCTGCAGCGGGCGGGGCACCGGCCGGTCGTCCTCGTCGGCGGCGCCACCGGGCTGATCGGCGACCCCCGGCCCACGGCGGAGCGCCAGCTCAACGACCGCGCGACCGTGGCCGGCTGGGTCGACAGCATCCGCCGGCAGCTCGCGCCGTTCCTCGAGCTGCCCGCCGAGCGCGAGGGACTGCCCGCGCCGGTGTACGTCGACAACCTGACCTGGACCGAGCCGCTGTCGGCGATCGACCTGCTGCGCGATCTCGGCAAGCACTTCCGGGTGGGCCGGATGCTCGCCAAGGAGGCGGTGTCGGCCCGGCTGAACTCCGAGGCCGGGATCAGCTACACCGAGTTCAGCTACCAGATCCTGCAGGCCCACGACTTCCTGCAGCTCTACCGCCGGCACGGGGTGACGCTGCAGACCGGTGGCTCCGACCAGTGGGGCAACCTCACCGCCGGCATCGACCTGGTGCGGCGTGTGGAGGGGGTCGGCGTGCACGCCCTCTCCACCCAGCTGGTCACCAAGTCCGACGGGCAGAAGTTCGGCAAGAGCGAGGGCGGCACGGTCTGGCTGGACCCGTCGCTCACCTCGCCGTACGCGTTCTTCCAGTTCTGGCTCAACGCCGACGACGCCGACGCGCTCACCTGGCTGCCGCAGTTCTCCGAGCGCCCGGCCGAGGAGGTGGCCGCGATCGTCGCCGAGAGCACCGAGCGGCCGGCCTCCCGGGCGGCGCAGCGGGCGCTGGCCGAGGAGCTCACCGCCCTGGTGCACGGACCAGAGGAGCTGCGCCAGGCCGAGGCAGCCGGGCGGGCGCTGTTCGGCCGCGACGACCTCGCCGCGCTCGGGCCCGAGACGCTCGCCGCCGCCCTGCGGGAGGCCGGCAGCGTCACCGTCGACGGCGGGACGCCGACCGTCGCCCAGCTGCTCCAGCAGACCGGCCTCGTCGGGAGCCTGTCCGAGGCCCGGCGCACGGTGAAGGAGGGCGGCGCCTACCTGAACAACGAGCGCGTCACCGACGCCGACGCCGTCCCCGCGGAGGACGCGTGGCTGCCCGGGGGATGGCTGGTGCTGCGGCGCGGCAAGCGGTCCGTGGCCGGCGTGCAGCGGGCGACGCCCTAGCCCGACGCCCGTGTGAACGGCGTGTGACACGCCGGTTCCGGAACGGTGTCCGGCGTCACCGCGTCCCGGGTTTGACACGGGTCCGACAGCCACGTAACTTTCTCTCTGCGCGCCGCACGGCCCGGGAGGGCAGCGGAGAGGCCCCGGTAGGAGCCCCCGTTGCGGGCGTACAGTAGGACAAGCCGCTGCTGACGGAGCCCGGAAGGGTCGAGTTGGTGTGCGTCCGCTCCTTGAGAACTCAACAGCGTGCCGAAAGTCAGTGCCAAGTAATACCCCGTCCCGGGCCTTTGGTGGTCTGG
>NZ_JBJGYL010000037.1:0-38653 GCF_054049975.1 Geodermatophilus sp. SYSU D01119
TAGGTTGTGGGTGGGGGGGGGGGGGGGGGGGGGGGGGGGGGGGGGCGCGGAGGGGGGGGCGGGGGGGGGGGGGGGGGGGGCGCCCCCCCCCCCCCCCCCCCCCCACGCCCTCGCCCGCACCCCACTCCCAGGAGCTCCGCATGTCCGTCCCCACCACCACCGAGGTCACCATCCGGCGGGCCGCGCCGGCCGACGCCCCTGACGTCGCCGCGATGGTCGGCGAGATCGCCGCCCACGAGGACCAGTCCGCGCACGTGCACGTCGACGTCGAGCAGTGGCGGACGCTGCTGGCCCGCCCCGACGTCGTCGTCCTGCTGGCCGAGCGGGACGGCGCCCCGGTCGGCTACGTGTCCGCCGTCCGCCAGCTGCACCTGTGGACCGGCGGTGACGTCCTCGCCCTCGACGACCTCTACGTACGCCCCGGCTGCCGCGACGCCGGGGTCGGCCGGCGGCTGATGGGCGCCCTCGCCGCCCTGGCCGCGCCCGAGCAGCTGGTCATCCGCTGGGGGATGGAGACCGACAACGTCGGCGCCCAGCGCTTCTACCGCCGCCTCGGCGCCGCCCTGCGGCCCAAGGTGCTGGCCGCCTGGACCCCGGCCGCCTACGCCGCCGCCGCGCGGGGCTGAACCCGGCGATCTCGCCGGTCCGACCGACCCGTCCCCGGGCCGGGGCTCGAGCCCTCGCCCGCTTCTCACCGACCAGGAGAGCCGCGATGACGACGACCGCACCGCCCACAGCCGCGTGCACGCTGGAGATCGGCGGCATGACCTGCGCCTCCTGCGTGGGCCGGGTCGAGAAGGCCCTGAACCGCCTCGACGGCGTGACCGCCGCCGAGGTGAACCTGGCCACCGAGGTGGCGACCGTCCGCTTCGACCCCGACCGGGTCGGCCTCGAGGAGCTGACCGCCGCGGTGACCCGCGCCGGCTACCGCGCGACCCCGCGGCGGGCGGCGCAGGAGCCGACCCCGCCCGCGGCCGAGGACGGCGACGGCCCGGACGGGCGGGACGCCGAGCTCGCCGCCCTGGAGCGGAAGTGGCAGGTCACCCTCGCCGTCGGGCTCGGCCTGATGGGCCTGATGTACGTGCCGCTCCACATCGACACCATGGACTGGCTGATGCCGGCGATCCTCGTCGTCGCCACCGTCGTGCAGTTCTGGGCCGGGCGGGAGGTCTACGCCGCTGCCTGGGCGGCGGCTCGGCACCGCTCGACGAACATGAACACCCTCGTCGCGCTCGGCACCGGGGTCGCCTACGCCTACAGCGCCTTCGTCACCCTCTGGCCGGCGGCCGCCGAGAGCTGGGGCCTGCCGCTGCACGTCTACTTCGAGACCTCGCTGGTCATCCTCGCGCTGGTGCTCGCCGGCCGGTGGATGGAGGGCCGGGCGAAGAAGCGGACCGCCGCGGCCATCACGGCGCTGGTCGGGCTCACGCCGCCGACGGCCCGGGTGCTGCGCGACGGCGCGGAGGTCGACGTGCCGGTCGAGGACGTCGTGGTCGGCGATCTGGTCCGCGTGCGGCCCGGCGAGAAGGTGCCCGTGGACGGCGTGGTCACCGACGGCGCGACCGCCGTCGACGAGAGCATGCTGACCGGCGAGAGCCTGCCGGTGGACAAGGGGGTGGGGGACACCGTCATCGGCGCCACCCTCAACCGCACCGGCACCGTGGTGCTCCGCGCGACCGCCGTCGGCGCCGACACCGCGCTGGCGCAGATCGTCCGCCTCGTCGAGGACGCCCAGGGCGCGAAGGTGCCGATGCAGCGGCTGGCCGACCGGGTCTCGGCCTGGTTCGTCCCGATGGTGCTGGTGATGGCCGCCGCGACGTTCGCCGCGTGGGCGTTGCTCGGCCCCGGCACGGGGCGGCTGACCATGGCGATCGGCACCACCATCGCCGTGCTCATCATCGCCTGCCCCTGCGCCCTCGGGCTGGCCACGCCGACCGCGGTGATGGTCGGCACCGGCCGGGCCGCCGAGCTCGGCATCCTGGTCGGCAACGGCGACGCGCTGGAGACCGCCCGCCGGGTCACCGCCGTCGTGCTGGACAAGACCGGCACCCTCACCCGCGGCCGGCCGGCCCTGACGTCGACCACGACCGCCGTCGGCTGGCGGGAGGACGACGTCCTGGCCCTCGTGGCCGCCGCCGAGACCGGCAGCGAGCACCCCGTCGCCGAGGCGGTCGTCGCGGCCGCCGCCGACCGCGGCCTCACGCTGCCCCCGCTGCGCGCCTTCGAGGCCGTCCCGGGCCACGGGGTGGACGCCGTCGTCGGCGACCGGCACCTGCTGGTCGGCAACCGGGCGCTGATGACGGCCCGCGGGGTGGACGTCACCGGCCTCGAGGGCACCGCCGCCCGCGCGGCCGGCGCCGGGCGGACTGCGGTGTTCCTCGCCGTCGACGGCCGGCCGGCCGCCGTCCTCGCCGTCGCCGACACCATCCGGCCGGAGTCCGCGGAGGCCGTGGCCCAGCTGCGGGCCCTCGGCGTCGAGGTGTGGATGCTCACCGGCGACAACGCCGCCACGGCCCGCGCCATCGCCGGCCAGGTGGGCATCGAGCACGTCCTCGCCGAGGTCCTGCCCGCCGACAAGGCGGCGAAGGTCCGCCAGCTGCAGGAGCAGGGCCACGTGGTGGCCATGGCCGGCGACGGCATCAACGACGCCGCCGCGCTGTCGGCCGCCGACGTCGGCATCGCGATCGGCACCGGCGCCGACGTCGCCATCGCCGCCTCCGACATCACCCTCGTCGGCGGCGACCTGCGCGGCATCGTCTCGGCCATCGCGCTCTCCCGGCGCACCGTGACCACCATGAAGCAGGGGCTGGCCTGGGCCTTCGGCTACAACCTGCTGCTCGTCCCCGTCGCCGCCGGTGCCCTGTACTCGTGGGACGGGCTGCTGCTGGACCCGGTCCTGGCCAGCGCCGCCATGGCGATGAGCTCGGTCAGCGTGCTCACCAACGCCCTCCGGCTGCGCCGGTTCCGCCGGCCGGCCACGGTGGCCGAGATCCTGCACCCGCCGCTCCGCGCCCGGATCGGCCAGTACGCCTACCTGACCGCAGTGGCTGTCGTGGCGCTCGCACTCGGCGCCGGGCTCACCGCGGTCAGCCGGATGGACTTCGCCGAGCGCGGCATGAACGGCACGCTGGCGTGGATGCAGGGCACCGGCATGCCGATGCGCCCGGCCATGAGCGTGATGATGACCGCCGAGGTGCCGCCGGTCGACGCCGCCGACGCCGGGGTCGACGTCCGCCTCGACGTGCCCGCGCAAGCCCGCCCCGGCGACCCGACCCGCGTCGTCGTCACCGTCGTCGACGCCGACTCCGGTGAGCCGATCGAGGACGTCGTCCGCAGCCACGAGGCGTGGATGCACCTCATCGCCACCCGCGAGGACCTGGGCACCTTCGCCCACGTGCACCCGCAGCCCACCGGCCGGCCGGGGCAGCTCGCCGTCGACCTCACCTTCCCGACCGCGGGCCGCTACCTGGTGAACACCGAGTTCCGCCGGCAGGGCGAGATGGGCGACGTCCACCAGCGGCAGGTCGTCACCGTCGACGGGGATGCCCCCGCGCCCGTGGTCCTGACCGAGGGGCCGCGCACGGTGGTCCTGGACGGCGTCCGCGTCGAGCTGGAGGGCCGGGCCCAGGCCGGCGGGCGCAGCGACCTGCACTTCTCGATCACCGACGCCGGCACCGGCGAGGCGATCGACGACCTGCAGCCCTACCTGGCCGCCGCTGGGCATGTAGTGGTCATGCGGGCGGACGGGGAGACCTTCGCCCACGAGCACGCCGAGGTCGAGGACAGCTCCGGACGGCCGGTCTTCGCGCTCCCCGGCCAGGAGTTCGGGCCCGAACTCGACGTGCACGCCGAGTTCCCCACCGCCGGCACCTACCGGCTCTGGGGCCAGTTCCGCCTCGCCGACGGCTCGGTGATCACCGCCCCGTTCACCGTGCAGGCCCGGTGAGCCCCGTCCCACAGGAGAAGGAGACGACGGTGCACGTCCGCCCCGCCACCCGCGACGACCTCCCCGCCGCCGCGCAGGTCCTCGCTGGTGCCTTCACCGGCTACGCCTGGACGCGCTGGACGGTCGACCCCGACGACCACGTCCGACGGCTCACCCAGCTGCAGCGCCTCTATCTCGCGGCGGTCGCCCTGCCCCACGGCGAGGTCGACCTCGGCGTCACCGAGGAGGGCCTCGCAGCCGTGGCCGTCTGGTTCCGTCCCTCCGCCGTGCCCGCGGCGGTGTGGGCGGACGTCGGACCGGCAGCCGCCGCGGTGGCGGGCGACCGGGCGGGGGCTGCCGCCGCGGCCGACGCCACGCTGGCCCCCCACCGGCCGACCGGGGACCACGTCGTCCTGGCCAGCGTCGGGGTGGCGCCGGGCCGGCAGGGGAGCGGACGAGGTGGGCAGGTGCTCGCCCCCGGGCTGAGCCGGGCGGACCAGGCCGGCCTCCCCGTGCACCTGGAGACCAGCGCCGCACGCAACCGGCGCTTCTACCGACGCCTCGGTTTCGAGGAGACCGCGGTCGTGGACCTGCCCGACGGAGGTCCCCGTACCTGGCTGATGCGCCGGGAGCCGCACGCGGTCCCCGGTGGTCCGCCCTGAGGGGTGCGGCGGGCGACGACGGGTCAGGCGGCCCGTCGCGTCACCAGCCGGACGCGCAGGCGGTGCAGGCGTGGCATCAGGCCGTACATGACGATCGGCACGGCGATCGTGGCGACGACGGAGGTGCGCACGACCGTCGGCGTCCCCTCCAGCAGGCTGCTGAGTCCCAGGTTGAGGACGGTGAGGGTCGGGAGGACCGCGAGCCAGATCATCAGCGCGAGCTGGTGCCGCGAGGGTGGCGGGATCGGTGCAGGGTCAGAGGGCAGGGGACCGGTGGGCATGGTGGCTCCTCCGTGCGGGCCGTCCTCGGACGGCGTCATGGGGTTGCGGCGGAGTGGGGGTCGCTGCGGCGGCGGGGCTCAGAACCCGTGTCGGCGCTCGCCGAGGACGGTGGCGGTGAGCTCGGCCTCCATCGCCGCCGTGAAGACGGCGCCGGTGGCGTGATGAGTGTCCAGTGCGCGGTCGACGTCCTCCTGCACCAGGTCGGCGTTGATCGCGACCCCCGCGGCGTTGCCGGCGCCGGCCGACGCGATCACCTGGGCACGGGGGTCGACGACGTTGCCGGCCGCCCACACCCCGGGGGCGCTGGTCCGTCCGGTGGGATCGACGCGGACGAAGCCGCTGTCGTCGGTCTCGCACCCCAGCCCGCTCGGCAGGTCGTCAGCGTGCGGGACGTTGCGCGGCCGGATGAAGACCGCGGTCCGGGCGATGACCCGGCCGTCGGCGAGCTCGACGCCGGCCAGCCGGTCGGACGCGACGACGAGCCGCGTCACCTCTCCGTACACGAGCGGGATCCCACGGGCACGGAGCCGGTTGCGTTCGCCTTCGGTCAGGACGGAGGTGTGGGGGAAGAACACCACGTCCTCGGACCACTGACGGACCAGGAGCGCGTGCTCCACCGCGCCGGGCTGGGTGCCCAGGACGCCGATCGCCTGGTCCCGGACCTCCCACCCGTGGCAGTACGGGCAGTGCAGCAGGTCCCGGCCCCACCGCCGGCGCACGCCGGGGATGTCCGGCAGCTCGTCGCGGACCCCGGTCGCGAGCAGGATGCGCCGGGTCCGGAGCGCCCGGCCGCAGGCCAGCCGGACGAAGAAGCCGGGATCGATCCCGGTCACCCGGTCCTGCACGAGGTCGACGCCGTACCCGGTCACCTCGGCCCGTCCGGCGACCAACAGGTCGGCCGGGGGCATCCCGTCGCGGGACAGGAACCCGTGCACGTGCGCGGCAGGGGCGTTGCGGGGCGCTCCGCCGTCGACCACCGCGACCCGTCGCCGAGCTCTTCCGAGCACCAGTGCCGCGCTCAGGCCGGCCGCACCGCCGCCGACCACGACCACGTCGTAGACCTCCGCCTCCATGGCGATCACCTCCGGTGCGAAGGGTTCGCCGGACGGCAGTCCGAGCCCAAGGTTCGTTGCCGTTCCCGGGAACGGCTGGTGGGGTGGCGGGGTGCAGCACTCGGAGCCGATCGCGGCCGCCCTGGCGGAGGTCGGGCCGCGCCTCAGACGGGTGAGGACGCGGCGCAACGTCACGCTGACCGAACTGGCCGCTGAGACGGGCATCTCCAAGAGCACCTTGTCCCGGCTGGAGGCCGGTCAGCGCAAGCCCAGCCTCGAGCTGCTGCTGCCGATCGCCCAGGCGCACCGGGTCCCGCTCGAGGAGCTGGTCGGCGCGCCCGAGTTCGGCGATCCCCGCGTCCGGCTGGCCCCGCGTCAGCGAAACGGGCGGGTCGTCGTCCCGCTGACCCGGCACCCGGGAGGCATCCAGGCCTGGAAGACGGTCATCCCACCTGAGCCGGGCGAACCCGAGCTGCGCACCCACGAGGGCTACGAGTGGCTCTACGTGCTGGCCGGCCGTGTCAGGCTCGTTCTGGCCGGCCACGACCTCACCCTCCGTCCGGGTGAGGCCGCCGAGTTCGACACACGGCTGCCGCACTGGTTCGGCCCGGCCGAGGACCAGGTGGTGGAGGTGCTGAGCCTGCTCGGCAGACAGGGGGAGCGCATCCGTGTCCGCGCCGCACCGCGCCGCGAGGACGCCGGTACGGAAGCCGGCTGATCGAGCGCCTGAGCCGCGGGGACGCAGCTCTGACGCTGGTCCCGGCCCCCGCAGGGTTCGGGAAGACCACGCTCCTGACGGAGTGGTTGGCGGCCACACCCGCCGGACGGATCGCCTGGCTCGCACTGGACGAGCGGGACGACGATCCGGTCGTCTTCTGGACCTACCTGATCGCGGCCCTGCAGACCGCCGTCGACCGGGTCGGCGACCGAGCCCTGGCACTCCTCTCCGAGCCCCACGCGTCGCTGGACGAGGTGCTCGCCACCCTGGTCGACGAGCTCGACGCGCTGTCGGACGACGTGGTGCTGGTCCTCGACGACTACCGCGTCATCGCCGCGCGCGAGGTGCACGACCGGCTCGCCTTCCTCCTCGAGCGGCTGCCTCCCGACGTGCGCCTGGTGAGGGCAAGGACCTCAGCCCGCTGACCGGCGTGCTCGTCATCGCCGCCTACGCCCTCGTGCCCCTGATCGCCGTCCCGGTGTCGCTCCGCCGCCGGGACGCCTGACCGCCACCGGTCGATCCGCTCGAGCGCCGCGGACCGTCCACGCGTCGGCACCGGGCTCGTCGCCACGCGGCGATCCCGGTGCCGCCCACGACGAGCAGCAGCAGCGGCAGACCGACGTAGAGCGTCGCCGTCAGCAGGGGCGAGGTGACGACGAACGAGATCGCGCCGGCCAGCAGCAGCGGCGCCAGAGCCCGTGCCACGAGCGCCAGCCAGCGCGGGCCGAGCCCGGCCCGGCGGGCGGCGACGGTCGCTGCGACGGCGGGGACGGCCAGCGTGACCAGCTTGACGCCGTCCACCCGGTCGATGGCTGCCCGCAGGACCGAGGTCCGATCGGGGTCGCCGCCGTCGAGCCCGGCGACCAGGACCACGAGCAGCGCCACCTGCACCCAGGACAGCACGGCCGCCGTCACACCGGCGACGAGGACGGGACCGGGGCGCCCAACCCGATGGGCGGTCAACCGGATCAGACCGACGGCCAGCACCGCCAGGGCGGCACCTGCTGTGCCGTGGACGAGCAGGGACTGGACGAGCGCGCCGACACGATGGTCGGCGAGTCAGCGGAAGCGGGCGCCGGTGATGGTGGCGCGGAAGAACTCCCCCTCGTCCTGACGGTCGGTGCCCCACCACCACCCCGCACGCAGCTGGGAGCCGATGGTGATGCGGTCGAACGTGTCCTCGGCCTCGATCGTCACCCCGAACGGGTTGCGGCCGAAGGGCTCGCCGCCGGGGTTGCCCCAGCGCTGCATGAGCACGCCGAGCAGCCGCCCGTCGGGAGCGACGTGGAACTCGGCGCTCTCCTCGTGCTCGTCGATCCGCCAGGTGACGACGGCGTGGTCCTCGTCGGAGCCCGGCGTCCAGGTGGCGGACCGGAAGGTGGTCGGCGCCAGGGCCATCTCCCCGGCGAGTCGGCCGGCGGCGCTCCGGGTGACGTCGGGCCCGGTCGCGGTCATCACGGGGATCAGCCCCGCGAGCCGCCAGTTCATCTGTCCGGTGCCGGAGCTGTACCGGTCGAAGCCGGTGACGGGGAGGCCGAACAGGCGGGCCGTCGCGGCCCAGACGAAGCCGTGGGGAGGGGCGAGCACCTGCTGGGCGGTGAACGGCCGCCACGCGCCCAGCCGGATCTGCCCGTGCATGGTGAGGACCACCGACGGCCACAGCGGCGTCCCCGTGGCGATCGCGTGGACCAGCCACCGGCGGGCTGCCTCGGGGAGGTCGGCCACCGTCGCAGGATCGAAGGTCTCCGCGGGCTTGCCCCGTCCGGCCAGCCGGTCCCACTCGGACCGGACCCTGCGGGCGGACCTCGGGGCCGGGGGAGGGGTCATCGGCCGCTCCTGGCGACGGGTCGCGGCTGCCGGTGGGCGGATGCGACGGCGAGGGCGATGGCGACGAGCACCGCCGCGTCGACGACCAGCCCGGCCCAGGCGATGGACGCCGATGGCAGGAGCACAGCGATCGACACGAGCGAGGCCAGCAAGCCGACCGGCTGCCAGGTCGGCCGACGCGCGGCCAGGAGTCCCGCGGTGAGCAGGAAGAGCACGACGGCAACCAGCCAGATCCCGCCGACAGCCATCCCGGCAACAGAGCCGGCCTCCGGATGCACGTCCGCGTACCGCAGCTCACCGGGCTCGCCCCACCGCCACAGCAGCGCGACACCCATCAGGTGCACCAACCCGTGGACCGCCAGTCCCAGCGCGCCCACGGTCCTCAGCGCTCGCCGCGGGCCGGGTTCCCGGAGCACCGGTTCCGTGCCGGTCACCTCGCGGACGCTACCGTCCGTCCTCCGATCCAGCAGGAGGCCTCGGGATCGCCGGACTGCGCTGAGGCAGCGCCCGAGGAAGCGGTCGGCCGCGACCGCTTCCTCGGCGGACGGCCACGCGTTCGGCACCAGCGATCGACAGTCGCTGGGCGACGCCGGCATCACAGGGCCGTCGGACCGGGAACCGGTACGCCCGGCAGCGGGAGCCGGCGGGGTGGTTGCCGTGCCCGAGACGCCCGGGACGGTGGCCATCGGTTGATCGAGACAACGGCGGCCTGGTGCAGGCCCGGGATGCGGGCGATGGACCATCTGGTGGTGTCCGAGGGGGGACACGGTACTTCCGCACACCTCGGGGCACCGGAGCGCACGGTGCTCCGTCACCCGCACGGCTCAGCCTGCCGTACCGACCGCCGATCCGGGGGTGGCTTCGGTGCTCCCGATCGGTAGCCGTACCCGCAGCACCGTCTCGCCCGGCTGCACCACGATGCCGATGTCGCCCCGGTGCCGGTCGACGATGCGCCGGGAGATGTCCAGGCCGAGGCCGGTGCCCTCGCCCACGCCCTTCGTCGTGAAGAAGGGATCGAACGCGTGCCGCTGGATCTCCGGCGTCATCCCGACGCCGGTGTCGCCGACCTCCACGACCACCGCACCGTGCTCCCGCCGCGTCGAGACGCGGAGCGTCCCGCTCCCGTCCATGGCGTCGAGTGCGTTGGTGACGAGGTTGGTCCACAGCTGGTTCAGCTCCGCAGCGAGCGCGTGGATGGTCGGGACGTCGGGGCCGTAGTCCCGCACCACGGTGACGCCCGGCGGGATCCGGTGGGTCAGCATCACCAGGGTGCTCTCCAGTCCCTCCGCGAGGTCGGTGGCCTGCATCGCAACGCGGTCCAGCTGGGAGTAGGACTTCACGGCCGCGACCAGGTCGGAGATGCGCCGGGTCGACTCCTTCACCTCGTCCAGCAGGCCGGTCGCCGCCAGGGTGCCGGCCACCCACTCGAGCGCCGCCTCGAGCGACTCGCGCCCCATCACGTCGGCGACCCGCTCGCACCAGTCCACGTCCGCGCCCGCGCCCGCGAGGACGGGGGCCAGGACCCAGTCCTGCCGCACCGACCGCGCGGACAGCCAGTCCGCGAGCGCGTCCTCCCTGTCGGCGCGGGCCAGGGGGCTCTCCAGCGCCTGCTCGCAGCCCAACTCCAGACGCAGAGCGTCCATGCGGGTGAACTGGTCGGCGCGGATGGGCGACGCCGCGAGCCGTTGCAGGGAGGAGAGCAGCCCCGCATGGGCCTCGCCGAGGGCGTCGACGGCGCGCGTCGCCGCGGCGGCGGGGTTGTTGAGCTCGTGCGCGAGCCCGGCGGCCAGGGTGCCCAGGGCGGCGAGCGCCTCCCGCTGCCGTGCCATCGACTCGTAGCTGCGGGCCGACCGGGACACCCCCTCGACGAGGTGCAGGCCCAGGGGGAAGCGGGGCGCCCAGAGGCGACGCAGGTCGTCGGCGGCCACCCGGAGCACGCGTCCGGCGGTCCGGGCCCGTCCGGTCGCGAGGTAGGCGCCGTGCTCGTCCCAGGCGCGGAAGCCCCCGGCCCATCGTCCCGGGACGTCCATGACACCGAGCTGCGTCTCGTCGCGTCCCACGTGTCGCAGGAGCTCGACGCTGCCCTCGAGGAGCACCCACCAGTGCCGGGCGGGGGCGTTCTCCTCGAAGACCACGTCCCCGGCGGCGAAGGACACCTCGGTGCCCACGTCCAGCAGGGCCCGCAGCTGGTCGTCGTCGGTGCCGTCGAAGAGGCTGATCCGCCGCAGGCCGTCGAGGTCCATCACGCCGTCGCCGGGTGACGGTGCACCGGGTGGACGGACGCGGCTCCCTCACCCGAGGCCGCGCGCGTCGCAGGGGCCGGCCCGACGTCGCCGGCCGTGACCACGCCGGTGGGGGAGGGGCCCACGAGGTCCTGCCCGGTGACGACGGGGCCCTCGTCGTCGTCCACCGTCGGGGTCGTCGCCGTGCTCATGCGCGAGGGCCTCCTGGCCGCACGTGCCCCCGGTGTGCGGAGGCTCGACGGTGATCATGCCGCGGGACCTCCGGGTGCGGAAAGGTCCTCGCGCCCGCCCGGCTCGCCAGGCGCGAGCTCACGACGGCCATCGGACCCCGGACGTGACAGCGCCCCGGGCTCCTGACCTGCAGGAACACCGGGGCGGTGCTGTGTCCGAGGGGGGACTTGAACCCCCACGCCCGATAAAGGGCACTAGCACCTCAAGCTAGCGCGTCTGCCATTCCGCCACCCGGACGAGTGCGAGACAGAGACTACCCGACGGGTCCCGCCGGCCCGCAGGGGTACCCCGCCGTGTCGGAGGCCCGACCCCCTCCCGCGGGGACGCCCGCGCCCATAGCCTGCCCGCCGTGCCCCCGCCGGACGCCCCGCCCGCCTGGTCCGCGCGCCGCGTCGCCGGGGCCGTCGTCCTCGGTCTCGGCGTCGCCGCCGGGGCCGCGGCCATCACCGTGCTGTCCCGGCTCATGCGGTCGGTCACCGCCGTCGGCGGGTCGTGCGCCGATGGCGGCCCGTACGTCTCCGCCCAGCCCTGCCCCGACGGCACCGGCGCCACGATCGGCCTGCTGTTCGTCCTCGTCCCGCTGTTCCTCGGCGGCACCTGGTGGGGCGCCCGGCGGGCGCACGCGCCGAACCCCGTCCTGCTCGGCTGGCCGGCGTTGTTCCTCACCCTCGGGTGGAACTTCCTCGACGACGGGTTCGACCCGCCGCCCGGTGCCGACGGCATCAGCCCCGGCTGCCTGGTCTGCGGCGTCGTCTTCGTCCTCATGGGCGCCGCGCCGCTGCTGCTCCTCCCCAGCGCCTGGCGCGGAGCCCGCCGCACCCGCCGGGCGCAGGCCGGCCCGCCGCCCGTCGTCACCGAGTACCCGCACCTGCGCGACCACCGCCTTTCCCGGGTGAGCGCCGGGCCCGACCTGCCCGGCGGCGACGACCCGCGCGACCTGACCGGCCGCCTCGAACGCCTCGCCGCCCTGCACGCCTCGGGCGCGCTCACCGACGCCGAGTTCCGCGCGGCCAAGGCCGCCACCCTGGGCGAGGGGGCCGGCCGGTGACACGCCGGGCGTGGTGGTGGGCCGGCTACGCCGTCTGCGCGGCCGCCGGCGTGCTCGGCGGCAGCGCCCTGTTCGACCTGCTCGCCGGCTGACCCGGGCCCGTAGGCTCGCGCGGGTGGAGCGAGGACCCGAGCAGGCGCAGTCCGAGGTCGCCGAACTGCTCAGCGAGCTGATCCGGATCGACACCACCAACACCGGCGACACCGCCACCAGCGCCGGCGAGCGCGCGGCCGCCGAGTGGGTGGCGGGCAAGCTCGACGAGGTCGGGATCGGCTCGCAGATCCTCGAGTCCGAGCGGGGGAGGGCCAGCCTGGTCGCCCGCATCCCCGGCAGCGACAGCAGCCGCCCGCCGCTGCTGGTGCACGGCCACCTCGACGTCGTCCCCGCCGACCCCGCCGAGTGGAGCGTGCACCCGTTCTCCGGCGAGGAGCGCGACGGCTACGTCTGGGGCCGCGGCGCCGTCGACATGAAGGACATGGACGCGATGGTCCTGGCGCTGGTGCGCGACTGGGCCCGCGCCGGCGTACAGCCGCCGCGCGACGTCGTGCTCGCGTTCGTCGCCGACGAGGAGGCCGGCGGCAAGCTCGGCGCCCGCTGGCTGGTCGACGAGCACCCCGACCTGTTCGCCGACTGCACCGAGGCGATCAGCGAGGTCGGCGGGTTCTCCATCACCGTCCGCGACGACCTGCGCCTCTACCTCGTGCAGACCGCCGAGAAGGGCCTGGCGTGGATGCGGCTGACCGCCGGCGGCAGGCCCGGGCACGGCTCGTTCGTCCACGACGACAACGCCGTCACCCGGCTCTGCCAGGCGGTCGCCCGGCTGGGCTCCACCCGGCTGCCCACCGTGCTCACCCCGCCGATGCGCCAGTTCCTCGCCGCCGTCGAGGACGCCTACGGCATCGAGATCGACCCCGACGAGCCCGAGGAGGCGCTCGCCCGCCTCGGCAGCATCAGCCGGATGATCGGCGCGGCGCTGCGCAACACGGCCAACCCCACGATGCTCGACGCCGGCTACAAGACCAACGTCATCCCCGGCACCGCCAGCGCCACCGTCGACGGCCGTTTCCTGCACGGGCAGGAGGAGGAGTTCGAGCGGCAGCTCGCGAGCCTCATCGGCGAGGGCGTCCAGCGGGAGTGGATCGTGCACGACCAGGCCGTGGAGACGACGTTCGACGGCCCGCTCGTCGACCTCATGGTCGAGGCGCTCAAGGCCGAGGACGACGGCGCCCGCCCGGTCCCGTTCACCATGAGCGGCGGCACCGACGCCAAGAGCTTCGAGCGCCTCGGCATGCGCTGCTTCGGCTTCTCCCCGCTGCGGCTGCCCGCCGACCTCGACTTCGCCTCGCTCTTCCACGGCATCGACGAGCGGGTGCCGGTGGAGTCGCTGCGGTTCGGCGTCCGGGTGCTCGACCGGTTCCTGCGCGGCGCCTGACGCTCAGCAGGCCGCGCGCAGCGCCTCCAGCGCCGCGGCCACGGCGGGCACCCGCCGGGCGTCGGGCCGCACCAGGGTCTCCACCACCCGGCCGTCGACGTCGGGCAGGTCGACGGCGGCCACGCCCGGCTGCGCGCTGACCGCCAGCGCCCAGCTCGGCAGCAGCGCCACCCCGAGCCCGCGGGCCACCAGCCGCTGCACCACCACGTGGTCGTCGGTGGCGAAGCGGACGTCGGGGGCGAACCCGGCCCGCCGCGCGCACCGCAGCAGGTGCCGGCGGCAGCGGGCGCAGCCGGCGATCCACGGCTGCTCGCGCAGGTCGGCGAGCGACGCCGGGGTCGGCGACCCGGCGGGGACGACGGCCTGCACCGGGTGCCGGGTCAGCGGCTCGCGCAGCAGGTCGCCGGGGACGTCGTCGCCGTCGTCCTCGTGCCGGAAGACGACGGCGAGGTCGGCGGCGCCCTCGCGCACCGCGGCCTCGGCCTCCGGCGGCTCGAGCTCGGCGAAGTGCACCTCCAGGGCGGGCGCCCGCTCCCGCAGCGCGGCCAGCGCCGGCGGCACCAGCACCGCGGCGGCCGTGGGGAACGCCGCGATCCGCACCGTGCCGCCGGCCAGCCCGGTGAGCGCGGCCATGTCCTGCTCGGCGGCCGCCAGCCGGTCGGCGATCGCCTCCGCGTGCCGCAGCAGCCGCCGCCCGGCCTCGGTGAGCGCGACGCCGCGGCCCTCGCGCACGACCAGGGGCGTCCCGGTCTCGGCCTCCAGCCGCTTCACCTGCTGGCTCACCGCGGGCTGGGTCCAGCCCAGGGCGCGGGCGGCGCCGGACAGCGATCCGGCGTGCGCGACCTCGCGGAAGACGAGCAGGCGGCGGGAGTCCACGGCCGACATCCAAGCAGCGCTTGGGTCCGGTGGTCGATCCCGCGGTCTGGTGGGGGAGGTCGCGGGCCGCCAGCCTGGGGGCATGGAGACGATCGGACTGCTGGGCGGGATGAGCTGGGAGTCGACGGCGCTGTACTACCGGGTGGCCAACGAGCTGGTCCGCGACCGGCTCGGCGGCCTGGCCAGCGCCTCGCTGCTGGTGCGCAGCCTCGACTTCCGGGCCGTGCGCGCCTGCCAGGTGGAGGACCGCTGGGACGACGCCGCGGCGCTGCTGGCCGCCGAGGCGCGGGCACTGCAGGACGCCGGCGCCGGCCTGGTGCTGCTCTGCACGAACTACATGCACAAGGTGGCCCCGGCGATCGAGGCCGGGCTCACCGTGCCGTTCCTGCACATCGCCGACGCCGTGGCCGCCGCGGCGCCCGGCCCGGTGGTCGGCCTGCTCGGCGCCGCCGGCACCGTGCGCGAGCCGTTCTACCGCGACCGGCTCGCCGCGCGGGGGCTGACGGTGCTCACCCCGCCGGACGACGACGTCGCGCGGGTCGACGCCGCCATCTTCGGCGAGCTGTGCCGCGGCGTGCTGTCCGACGGCACCCGGGCGGAGCTGCGCGCGGTGGTGGCGCGGCTGGCCGGCCGCGGCGCGCAGGCGGTGGCCCTGAGCTGCACCGAGCTCGAACTCCTGCTCGGGCCGGACGACTCCCCGGTGCCGCTGCTGCCCTCGGCGCGCCTGCACGTCACCGCCGCCGTCGACCGCGCGCTGGCCGTCCCGGCGGCCGTGGTGTGATGCCCGGGTGACCTCTCCCACACCTCCCGGCCCGGGTTCCGTCGCGCTGATCACCGGGGGCACCGGCGGCTTCGGCCGCGCCCTCACGACCAAGCTGCGCGACCGCGGCGTCACCGTCGTCGCCGCCGACCTCGACACCGAGCGCAACCGGTCGGTGGCGCAGGAGCTGGGCGCGCACTTCGTCGCCCTCGACGTCGCCGACCGCGCCGCCAACGAGGCCGTCATCGCCCAGGTGGAGGCCCAGCACGGCCGGCTCGACGCCGCCTACCTCAACGCCGGCATCTCCGCGGCCAAGAGCGACGACGCCCTCGACCTCGACGAGTTCATGCGCGTGGTGGAGATCGACCTGTTCGGCGTGGTCTACGGCGTGCAGGCCGCCCGGCCGGCCATCAAGCGGGCCGGTGGGGGCGCCATCGTGGTGACCGCGTCGCTGGCCGGCCTCTCGCCCATGGCCACCGACCCCGGCTACAGCGTGGCCAAGGGCGGGGCGATCGCCTTCGTCCGGTCGATGGCGCCGCGGCTGACCCGCGAGGGCATCACCATCACCGCGATCTGCCCCGGCTTCGCCGACACCGCGATCATCGACCGCATCCGGCACGAGTTCGAGGCCGCGAGCTTCCCGGTGATCCCCGCCGCCGAGGTGGCCGACGCGATGGTCATGGCGTGGACCGACGGCGAGCCCGGCGCCGCCTACGTCATCCAGCCCGGCGTGGGCACGGTGCCCTACCGGTTCAAGGGCGTGCCGAGCGCGAAGACGCCGACCGGCGAGACCGCCGTCGTCCCGGAGGCCCTCCGGCCGCCGTCGATGCGGTGAGCGGGCGCATGCGCGCCTGGCGGGTGCACGAGCTGGGCGAGCCCGCCGACGTGCTGCGGCTGGAGGACGTCGAGCGGCCGGTGCCCGGCGAGGGGCAGCTGCTGGTGCGCGTCCGCGCCGCGGCGGTCAACTTCCCCGACGTCCTCGTGGCGCAGGGGAGGTACCAGGAGCGCCCGCCGCTGCCCTTCACGCCCGGCATGGAGCTGTGCGGGGAGACCGAGGACGGACGGCGGGTGATCGGCCCGCCGGCCGGAGGCGCCGGTGCCTTCGCCGAGTACGCGGTCATGGACGCCGGGGACGCCTGGCCGGTGCCCGACACGCTGTCGGACGAGAAGGCCGCGGCGATGTGGGTGACCTACCAGACCGGGCACGTCGGCCTGCACCACCGCGCGCACCTGCGGCCGGGGGAGGTGCTGCTCGTGCACGCCGGCGCCGGCGGCGTCGGGTCCGCGGCGATCCAGCTCGGCAAGGCCGCCGGGGCGACGGTCATCGCCACCGCCGGCGGCGCGCACAAGGCCGAGGTGTGCCGCGAGCTCGGCGCCGACCACGTGGTCGACTACACCGCCGAGGACTTCGTGCCGGTGGTCAAGGAGCTCACCGGCGGCGAGGGCGCCGACGTCGTCTACGACCCGGTGGGCGGCGACGTCTTCGACCGCTCCCGGCGCTGCATCGCCTTCGAGGGCCGGCTGCTCGTCGTCGGGTTCACCAGCGGCCGCATCCCCGAGGCGCCGGCCAACCACGCGCTGGTCAAGAACTACAGCGTCGTCGGCCTGCACTGGGCGCTGTACCGGCGCAGGGCCCCGGCGGTGGTCGCCCGCACCCACGACGAGCTCGTCCGGCTGGCCACCGAGGGGGTGGTCGACCCGCTGGTCGGGCAGGTGCTGCCGCTGGAGGAGGCGCCGCGGGCGCTCGCCGCCATCGCCTCCCGCGGCACGGTGGTGCTGGTGCCCTGAGGGGTCAGGTGACCGGCATCGGCAGGTAGGACAGCCGCGCGCGGCGCCGCAGCACGGCCTGGCGGGTGCCGTCGGCGTGCAGCTGCAGGCGCGCGAGCTCCCACCCGCCGACGTCGGCCTGGAGGCTCAGCATGGTCGCCGCTGCGGAACGGGACGTGCCCGGCGGGATCCGCAGCGGCGCGTACTCCCAGTCGGCGACCGCGCTCACCCGACCGATGTTGCCACGCCGACACCTGCCGGTCACCCGCTCGCCGCCGGGGCCGCCGCTGCCCACTCTGCCGCCGCGTGCCCCGGGCGGCAGGATGGACGCCGGACCGATCCGCGACGGAGGAGGACGACGTGACCGACCCCGGTACCGCCAGCGACGCCGACCGCGCCGAGCAGGAGGCCCTCCTCGAGCCGGCAGGGCCCTCGCGCGCGGGCGACGCCGGACCGGTGGGCGACGTCGACGCGAACGAGGCCGACGCGCTCGAGCAGCAGCTGGCCACCGCGCCCGGCCAGGCGGGCAGCCCCCGCTCGGTGGGCGACCTCGACGCCAACGAGGCCGACGTGCTCGAGCAGGAGGCCGACGTCCCCTACGACGACGACGACCGCGTCTGACCCCGTGCGGGTCGACCTGCGCCGGGAGCTCGACTGCTACCGCGCGGGGCGCCGGCCGCGCGTCGTCGAGGTCCCCGACCTGCGGTACCTGGCCGTCGACGGGCACGGTGACCCGAACACCGAGGCGTGGCAGGCCGCGCTGCGGGCGCTCTACCCCGTCGCCTACACGCTGCGGGCCCTCGCCCGGCGCGAGCTCGGGCGGGACCACGTCGTCCCGCCGCTGGAGGCGACGTGGTCGGCCGCGGACATGGACGCCTTCACCGTGGCGCGGGACAAGGCGCGGTGGGACTGGACGGCGATGATCGCCGTGCCGGACCGGGTGCCCGACGCGCTGGTCGGTGACGCCGTGGCGGCGGTCGCCGCGAAGGGCGCGCCCGAGCGCCTGGCGGACGTCCGCCTGCAGGCCCTCTCGGAGGGCACCTGCGTGCAGGCGCTGCACGTCGGCTCCTACGACGACGAGGGCCCGCTGCTCGAGGAGATGCACAACCGGTTCATCCCGGAGCACGGGTTCACGATGCGGCTGCGGCACCACGAGATCTACCTCAGCGACGCCCGCCGGACCGCGCCCGCGCGGCTGCGCACGATCCTGCGCCAACCTGTCGGTGCCGCCCGGTAGACCCCGGTCATGACGATCGTGGTGACCACCCCCACCGGGAACGTCGGCGCGCACCTGACCCGGCTGCTCGTGCAGGCCGGCGTCCGCCCGCGGGTCCTGCTGCGCGACCCCGCCCGCCTGCCCGAGGGCCTGCGCCCGCTGGTCGACGCCGTCCCCACCGACCTCGCCGAGGCCGGCGCCCTGCTGCGCGGCACCGAGGGCGCCACCGCGCTGTACCTCGTCGTCCCGCCCACCGGCGCCGACGACCCGGTGGCCGCGGCCGCCGCGCTGGGGGAGGAGGCCGCCCGCGCGGTGCGCGAGCACGGGATCGGGCGCACGGTGTTCCAGAGCAGCGTGGGCGCCGAGCTGCGCACCGGTGCCGGCGACATCGACGGCCTCGCCCGCGTCGAGGAGGCGCTCGACGCCACCGGCGCGCCGGTCCTGCACCTGCGCTGCGGCTACTTCACCACCAACCTGCTGATGGACGTCGACGCGCTGCGCGGCGCCGGGGTGCTGGCCACCCCGTTCCCGCTCGACCGGCCGATGCCCTGGGTCGACCCGCGCGACGTCGCCGAGGTCGCCGCCGCCCGCCTGCTCGCCGGCGGATGGACCGGGCGCCGGGTGCAGGCCGTGCACGGTCCGGCCGACCTCACCTGGACCGAGGTGGCGGCGGTCGTCGGCGCGGCGGTCGGCCGGGAGGTCCGCGCCGAGCACGTGACCGCCGGCGACCTGCGGGCGGTGCTGCTCGGTGCCGGGCTCACGCCGCGGCAGGCCGACGCCGTCGTCGGGATGTCCCAGGGCCTGTCCGGCGGGTTCGTGCCGGAGCAGCCGCGCACCGCGCTGACCACCACGCCGGGAACGCTCGCCGGCTGGGCGCACGCGCACCTCCGCCCGCTGCTGGCCGGCTGACCGGGGTGGGGCCGGGCGCGGCGCCCCGGCCATGATCGTCGGGTGCCCCTCGCCCTCGTGCTGCTCCTGCTCGTCGCGCTCGCCCTGCCGCTGCTGGCCTGGTCGCTGGCCGGGCGCCGCTTCTGGGCCGATCTGCGCGGGCCGGCCGGGCGCGACCTGCGCGCCGAGGTGGTCGCCCGGCACCGGCTCACCCCGGCCGACGCCGACACGGTGCAGCAGGCGGTGACCCGGGGCCGGGCCGCGCCGCAGTCGCTGCGCCCGGCGGCCGCCGACTGGGCCGGCAGCACCCTGGCCGCCGTCGACGAGCAGCGCGCCCGCCACGCCGGCCGTGAGCGCGCCGCCGCCGTCGTCCTGGCGCTGGCCGGGGGATGCGTGCTGGCGGGCGTCGTCCTCGCGCTGGTGCTCGACGCCGGCCCGGTGTCGTTCCTGCTCCTGCTGCTGGCAGCCGGGGCCGGAGCCAACGTGGCGCTGCTGCCACTGCTGGTGCGGCGCAACCTCCGGCGGGCGGTGACGGCGAACTCCGGGGCCTGACGACTGTCCACACCGGACGAGATGTGGTTAGGCTGCCCTAACTCGACCCGAGGGGGAGTCATGACCACCACGCACGGTCCGCAGGCGCCGTCCGTCGCCGCCGCTCCCGAGCGCGCCCGCACGGTGGCCACCCGCGCCGCGGCCGCCGTCTGCGTGGCCGGCCGCGACCCCGGCCGCCCGATCGCGCACGCCACCACGGCCGCCGGCCAGGTACTCGTCCTCGTGCCGGGCGACGGGGAGGTCGCCGCGGCGCTCGAGGCCGCCCCCGACCGCGACGTCAGCGCGCTGCTCATGGTCAGCGACCGGGCGCCCGTGCCGCTGCGCGACCCGGTCCGCGCGACGCTGTGGCTCTCGGGCTGGCTGACCCCGGTCCCCGAGGCCGACCGGCGCGCGGCCGCCGTCGCGTTCGCCGAGGTGCGCCCCGAGGAGGCGCTGCTCGACGTCGGCGGCGCGGCCGTCCTGCTGCGCCTCGACCTCGCCGAGGTCGTGCTGCGCGAGGGCGGCGGGTGCGCCGAGATCTCGCCCGCCGACTACGCCGCCGCCCGCCCCGACCCGGTGGCCGCGGTCGAGGAGCGGATGCTGCGCCACCTCGACGTCGACCACCCGGAGGTGCTGGCCCTGCTCGGCAGCGCCGTCGCCCGCAGCGGGGTGCCGGTGCTGGCGGGGGAGCGGGTGCGACCGCTGGGCCTGGACCGCTTCGGCTACCGGCTGCGCATCGAAGGCGCCGCCGGGCACCGCGACGTCCGGGTGCCCTTCCCGCGCCCGCTCACCTGCGCCGGGCAGGTCCAGCCGGCCACCGCGCAGCTCCTCTGCGCGCTGCGAGCCGGCCTCAGCCGCCGCGACTGAGGGGCCGATAGCGCTACGAAGGCGGGTCAGGAGCCCAGGTTCTCCTGCAGCAGCGGGGCCAGGCGGGTGCGGCGGGGCCGGACGTCGACCTCCCGCACCGCCCGGGCCAGCGCCGCGCCGGACGCGTGCACGATCGACAGGTGCTGCTGCGCCCGGGTGAGCGCGGTGTAGACCAGCGGCCGCGACAGCATCCCGCCGGCCTCCGGCGGCAGCACCACGACGACGCCCGGCCACTCCGAGCCCTGCGCCCGGTGCACGGTGATCGCCCAGCCGTGCTTGAGGTCGGGCAGCGCGTCGCCGGTCACCGTCACCGGGCCGGAGGAGAAGTCGACGGTCAGCGAGCCCTCGCCGGTGCCGGTGACCACGCCGACCTCGCCGTTGGCGAACCCGATCGGCTCGAGGTCGAGGTGGTTGGCGGTGGCCACCACGCGGTCGCCGACGTCGAAGCCGAGCACCGTGCCGTCGCCGGGGTTGAGCCGCTCCTTGAGCGCGCGGTTCAGCTCGATCGTGCCGGCCGGCCCGCGGTGCACCGGCGTCACCACCTGCACGTTGCGCGGGTCGATGCCCAGCGCGCGCGGGATCGAGTCGGTGACCAGCTGCACCACCCGCCGCGCCGCCTCGCCACTGCCCGACGCCGGCACGACGACGACCTCGCGGTCGGGGGAGTCGACCGGCGGCAGCTCGCCGGTGCGCACCGCCGAGGCCAGCCGGGCGATCGCGCCGCCCTCGGCCTGCCGGTACAGCGTGGTGAGCTCGGTGACCGGGACGACGCCGGAGTCGATGAGGTCGCCGAGCACGTGCCCGGGCCCGATCGAGGGCAGCTGCGCGGGGTCGCCGACCAGCAGCAGGTGCGTGCCGTCGGGGCAGGCCTCCAGCAGCGCGGCGGTGAGCTCGACGTCGAGCATCGAGGCCTCGTCGACCACGACGACGTCGGCGTCGAGCGGCCACTCCTCGTTGCGGGCGAACCCGCCGCCGAAACCCTGGGCCTGCAGCAGCCGGTGCACCGTCACCGCCGGGTGGTCGGTGAGCTCCTCCAGCCGCTTGGCCGCCCGCCCGGTGGGGGCGGCCAGCGCCACCTCGGTGCCCTTGGCCTTCAGCAGCCGGACGACGGCGGCCACGGTGCGGCTCTTGCCGGTGCCCGGCCCGCCGGTGAGCAGCGAGACGCCGGCGCCGAGCACCTGCGCCACGGCCTGCTTCTGCGCCTCGTCGAGGCCCTTGCTCACCGAGCGGACGGCGGCCGGGTCGGCGATCCGCTCGGCGGTGGCCGCCAGCCGCGCCACGCCCTCGGCGACGGCCTCCTCGGCCATCCCGAAGCGGCCCAGCGACAGCATCCGCAGCGCCGGGTCGGGCTCGGGGGGCTCCTCCTCGGAGTCCTCGTCCCACTCGGGCTCCGGCGGCTCGTGGTCGAGCACGTCGCCGCTCTCCACCGCCGCGACGATCGCCGCCGCCGGGTCGGCCACGCCCTCGGCCCGGAGTGCGGCGACGACGAGGTCGGCCGGCAGCACGGTGTGCCCGTCGCGCGAGGCCGTCCGCAGGGTCATGACGACGATCGCCCGGCCGCGGCGGGAGTCCTGCCGGTCGGCGCCGGGCAGCAGCGAGATCGCCAGCCGGTCGGCGTCGTGCAGCTTGACGCCGGAGAGGCCCAGCAGCGCCCACGGGTCGTCGCGCAGCCGGCGGGCGGCGTCGTCGCCGAGCGCGTCGGCGGCCGAGGAGGCGAGCTTGGCGTCGAGGCCCGCCTTCACCAGCAGCTCCACGACGGAGTAGGTGGGCTGCGCGGACAGGAACGAGGAGAACAGCCGCTCGGCGCGCTGCTTGCCGACCCGCGGCATCTTCAGCAGCTTCGCGGCGGTGACGTCGTCGGGGGAGGTGATGCCGGCGCCGGGCAGCTCGGCCACGGCCCGCTTGCCCAGGCCCGGCCAGAGGCCGGCGGTGCAGAACGCGCCGAAGACGGGGTCGGGCCAGGCGGGGGAGGCGGCGGGGGAGGCGGCGGGGGAGGCGTTGGTCGCGGGGGAGGTCACCGGGCGGCTCGCTGGTCGGGGTAGGAGAAGTGGGGCGCCGAGACGTCCTCGAGCGCGGTGCGGATGGCCGCGGGCAGCCGGACGGCGTCGGCGTCGAGGGACTCCTGCAGTTGCGCGGCGGTACGGGCGCCCACCACGGGGGCGACGACGCCGGGCCGGTCGCGCACCCAGGCCAGCGCCACCGCCAGCGGGGTGGTGCCCAGGCCGTCGGCGGCGGTGACCACGGCCTCCACGATGCGGTCGGCGGTGGCCGAGCGCAGGTCGTCGATGAAGCCGGCCCACTGCGGGGAGGCGCCGCGGGAGCCCTCCGGCGTCGCCGAGCGGTACTTGCCGGTGAGCAGCCCGCGGCCCAGCGGCGACCAGGGCAGCACGCCCAGGCCCAGGGCCTCGGCGGCCGGCACGACCTCCCGCTCCACGCCGCGCTGCAGCAGCGAGTACTCGACCTGGGTGCTCACCAGCGGCGTGCGTCCCGGCCAGGCGCGCTGCCAGGTGGCGGCCTGCGCGGTCTGCCAGCCGGTGTAGTTGCTGACCCCGACGTAGCGGACCCGTCCCGAGGCGACGGCGGCGTCGCAGGCGGCCAGCGTCTCCTCCAGCGGCGTGACGTCGTCCCAGGCGTGCAGCTGCCACAGGTCGACGTGGTCGACGCCCAGGCGGCGCAGCGAGCCGTCGAGGGCGGCGAGCAGGTGCCCGCGGGAGGCGCCGCGGCCCAGCGGGCCCGGGCCGGTGCGGCCCACGGCCTTGGTGGCCAGCAGCACCTCCGACCGCGGCACGACGTCGGCCAGCAGCCGGCCCAGCAGGCGCTCGCTGTCGCCGTCGCAGTAGACGTCGGCGGTGTCGACCAGGGTGCCGCCGGCGTCGACGAAGGCGGTGAGCTGCATCGCGGCCTCGTCCTCGTCGGTGTCCCGGCCCCAGGTCATGGTGCCCAGCGCCAGCCGGGAGACGACCAGGCCGCTGCGCCCCAGCGCCCGTTGTTCCACGACCGGCCAACCTACCGCCGGATGCCGACAACGGGCGGAGCCCGCGGGGGTGTGGCGGAGCGCTCGCGGGTCGCACCCCGGGCGGGCGGGGCGCCGGTCCTAGGCTGTCCTCCCGTGCCGCCGCTGACCCCCGCCGCCCGCCGTCCCTCCGGAACCCGGGGCTAGCCGCCGTGGGGTGGTTCGAGGCGATCGTCCTGGGGCTGGTGCAGGGGCTCACGGAGTTCCTGCCGATCTCCTCCAGCGCGCACCTGCGCGTCGTCGGCGAGGCCGCCGGCTGGGGTGACCCGGGCGCGGCGTTCACCGCGATCACGCAGATCGGCACCGAGGCCGCGGTGCTCCTCTACTTCCGCAGGGACATCGCGCGGATCGTCGTCACGTGGGTGAGGGCGCTGTTCGACCGGTCGCTGCGCAGCGACCCCGACGCGCGCATGGGCTGGCTGATCATCATCGGCAGCATCCCGATCGTCGTGCTCGGCCTGCTGTTCCAGGACGACATCGAGACGACGTTCCGCGACCTCCGCATCGTCGCCATCTCGCTGGTCGCCTTCTCGCTCGTCCTGTACTGGGCCGACCGGGTGGGCCGCAAGCAGCGGGAGCTGCGCCAGCTCACCGTCCGCGACGGCCTGCTGTTCGGCGTCGCCCAGGCCATGGCGCTCGTGCCCGGCGTCTCCCGCTCCGGCGGCACCATCACCATGGGTCTGTTCCTCGGCTACACCCGCGCCGCGGCCGCCCGGTACTCCTTCCTGCTGGCCATCCCGGCGGTGCTCGGCTCGGGCTTCTTCCAGGTGTACGAGGTGCTCACGGGCGGCGTCGAGGGCGAGACGGTCGCCTGGGGGCCGACGCTGCTGGCGACCGTCATCGCGTTCGGCGTCGGCCTGTCGGTGATCGCCTGGCTGTTGCGCTACCTCGACCGCGGCACGTTCACGCCGTTCGTCGTCTACCGGGTGGTGCTGGGCCTCGCGCTGCTCGCGCTGGTCGGCGTCGGGGTGCTCGCGCCCAACTGAGGAGGACGGCGTCGTCCGCGGGCCCCGCCTAGTCTCGGCGCCGTGACCACCGTCATCCTCCTCCGGCACGGCCGGACGACGGCGAACGCCGGCGGCGTCCTGGCCGGCTGGAGCCCCGGCGTCGAGCTGGACGAGACCGGGCAGGCGCAGGCGGCCGCCGTCGGCGAGCGGCTGGCGCCCGTGCCGCTGGCGGCGGTGGTCAGCAGCCCGCTCGAGCGCTGCCGGCAGACCGCCGGCGCCGTCCTGGGCGGCCGCGACGTCGAGCTGCGGACCGACGACCGGCTCGGCGAGGCCCGCTACGGCGACTGGACCGGCCGCCCGCTCAAGGAGCTGGTCAAGGAGCCGCTGTGGAAGGTCGTGCAGCAGCACCCCTCCGCCGCGGTGTTCCCCGGCCCCGAGGGCGAGGGCCTGGCGCAGACGCAGGCGCGCGCGGTGGCCGCCGTCCGCGAGTGGAACGCCCGCCTCGGTCCTGACGCGGTGTGGCTGGCCTGCTCGCACGGCGACGTCATCAAGGCCGTCCTCGCCGACGCGCTCGGCCTGCACCTGGACGCCTTCCAGCGGATCGTCGTCGACCCGGCGTCGATCTCGGTGGTCACCTACACCGAGACCCGGCCCTTCGTGGTGCGGATGAACGACACCGGCGGCGACGTCGCGGCGCTCGTCCCGCCGAGGAAGCGGCCCCGGCGGCGGAAGGGGCGGGATTCCGACGCCGTCGTCGGCGGCGGCGCGGGCGCGTCGTCCTGACGGCGGCGCCGCCGTCCGTACCGCCGCGTAACCTGGCAGCGTGCCGCGCCAGGTCTTCCGTTTCGAGCGTCCGACCCGGTTCGTCGCCGGCACGGTGGGTCAGCCGGGGGATCGCACGTTCTACCTGCAGGCCTCCGACGACGACGGCCGGGTGGTCAGCGTCGCGCTGGAGAAGTCGCAGGTCCAGGTCCTCGCCGAGCGCATGGACGAGCTCCTCGACGAGATCGCCACGCGCCCGGGCACCGTGGTGCCCCCGACCGCCGACGTCGACGACCTCGAGCCGCTGACCGCGCCCGTCGACGAGGAGTTCCGCGTCGCGGCCATGGGCCTGGCGTGGGATGGCGAGGCGCAGGCCGTCGTCGTGGAGGCGGTGGCCGCCACCGACGAGCCGGTCGACGAGGAGGCGATCCTCTCCGACGCCGAGGAGGGCCCCGACGCGCTGCGGGTGACCATCACCCCCGGCGCCGCCCGCTCGTTCGTGGCCCGCGCCCGCCGCGTCGTCGCCGCCGGCCGGCCCTCGTGCCCGCTGTGCTCGCTCCCGCTGGACCCGACCGGGCACGTCTGCCCCCGGCAGAACGGCTACCGCCGCTGACCGCCGGGCCGCTGCGATGAGCGAGCAGCCCGCGGGGGAGCTGCGCGCGCCGGCCACCGACGCCGAGACGCGCGCCCTGCTGCTCGAGGGGGAGATCGACCTCGAGGGCCGGATGCTCGACGCCAGCAACGTCACGCTGGTCGGCACCATCCGCACGCCCGAGCTCGAGGCCGAGTGCGTCTACAAGCCGGTCGCCGGCGAGCGTCCGCTGTGGGACTTCCCCGACGGCACGCTGGCCGGGCGCGAGGTGTCCGCGGCGCTGGTCTCGGAGGCCACCGGCTGGGCGATCGTCCCGCCCACCGTGCTGCGCGAGGGCCCCTTCGGCCCCGGCATGGTGCAGCTGTGGATCGACGGCGACCCCGACGTCGACCTCGCCGCGTTCGTGCGCTCGAACGACCCGGGGCTGCGGCGCATGGCGGTGTTCGACGCGGTGGTGAACAACGCCGACCGCAAGGGCGGGCACATCATCCCGACGGCGTCGGGCCACGTGTACGGCGTCGACCACGGCATCTGCTTCTCGCCCGACCCGAAGCTGCGCACGCTGCTGTGGCGCTGGGCCGGCAAGCCGCTGCCGCTGGAGGCGCTCGCGGTGCTGGAGCGGCTCGCCGACGACCTGCGCGGTGACCTCGGCGAGGCGCTGCACGAGCACCTCACCCGGCGCGAGGTCCGTTGCACGCAGCAGCGGGTGGCCGAGCTGCTGCGCACCCAGCTGCACCCCGAGCCGTCGGGGGACTGGCCGGCCCTCCCCTGGCCGCCCTTCTGAGCTGAGCCCCGCGAGCGGGGTGATGTGCGGAGAGGGCGCGTTCCGGCCGCGGGATGCGCCGCCGGCGCACATCACCGGCGGATCGCTGTACCCCGGGGGCCCGGGAGCGGCGCCGGAACGGGCCACCGGGGTACGAGCGTGTGCGCCGGGGCCGCATTCCGGCTCCCGGAGTGCGGCGTCAGCGCACACACTCGGCGCCATGCCGCACCGCAGCCGCCTCGCCGTCCTGCTGCTCGACCTGCCGCCGGAGGTGCACGCCGCCGGCACCGACTTCTGGTCGGCGGCCACCGGCAACCCCGTCGAGCCGGACATGACCGACCCCGCCTGGCACCGCCTCGGCATGCTCGGCGGCGGCCTGTCCTTCGAGGTGCAGCGCACGGGGGAGGGGACGCCGCCGCGCTGGCACGTCGACGTCGAGACCGACGACATCCCCGCCGAGGTCGCCCGCCTCGAGGCCCTGGGGGCCACGCGGACGGCCGACATGGGCTCGTTCTGGCAGATGACCGACCCGGCCGGGCTGGTCTTCTGCGTCGTCGGGGTGCAGACCGGCGAGGCGTTCCAGCGCTCCGCCCGCACCTGGCCCTAGGACAGGTCGACCGCCGCCAGCATCGCCGCCGCCTGCAGCCCGTCGCCGTCGACGGTGAGCACCTCCAGCGGCACCCGCCGCCAGCAGGCCAGCAGCAGGTCGCCGGCGGTGCCGCGCAGCGTGGCCACCGGCTGCGGGCGGGTGCCGGCGAACAGCGTCCGCTCCACGCCGGCGTCGATCGCGTGCAGCACCACGGGGTGCGCGCCGGGCGGAGGGCCGGAGGGCAGCGCCCCGGGCACCATGACCTCCAGCCACTCGTCGAGGCCGTCGAGGCCGACGTCGGCGGGGATCGGCCGCACGTCGCCGAGCACCTGCTCGACGTCGACGGTGTGCACCACCGCCTCGTGGCACTGCCGCCGGGCGACGAAGGCGACGTCGCGCTGCGGCGCCCACGTCCACACCGGCTCGGCCGGGTCGGCGGCGGCCAGCACGGTCTCCAGTTCGGCGGATTGACCGGCCGACCAGCCCAGCAGCTCGTCGTCGGGACGGCGGGCGGGCTCGGTGTAGCCCTCCGGCGAGGTCGCGCGGGTGCGCACCACCCACGACCAGAAGTGCTGCACCTCGCCGAGGTGCCAGACCAGGTCGGCCAGCGTCCAGCCGGGACAGCCGGGCACCGGTGCGCGCCAGCCGGCGGCGAGGACGGCCTCCGCGGCGGCGTCGGCGAAGCGGGCGTCGGTGCGGCGCAGCGCCGCGAGGTGCGCGGACGGGTCCACGGGCGGCCTCCTCCCGGTCGAGCGCGACGCTAGCGGAACGCGCGGGTCGCGGAGCGTCGTCCCGGCGGGGGAAGCTTGCGGTGTCGCCCGGCCGGTCCCGTCCCCGCAGGAGTGCTCCCCGGTGTCCACCGCCCTCTCGCCCGAGGTCCGCACAGCCGCCCTGGCCCGCATGTCCGCCGACGTGCTCGACGTCCTGGTCATCGGCGGTGGGGTCACCGGCGCCGGCGCCGCCCTCGACGCGGCCAGCCGCGGCCTGTCGGTGGGCCTGGTCGAGCAGCGCGACTGGGCCTCGGGCACCTCCAGCCGCGCCAGCAAGCTCGTCCACGGCGGGCTGCGCTACCTGGAGATGCTCGACTTCGCCCTGGTCCGGGAGGCGCTGCACGAGCGCGGCCTGCTCGTCGGCCGGCTCGCCCCGCACCTGGTGCACCCGGTGCCCTTCCTCTACCCGCTGCGCCACCGGGTGTGGGAGCGGGCCTACACCGGCGCCGGCATCGCCCTCTACGACACCCTCGGCGGGCTGCTCGGCCGCGTCGGCGGGCACGGCGTGCCGCTGCACCGGCACGTGTCGAAGAAGGAGCTGCGCCGCATCGCTCCGTCGCTCAAGGACGACGTCGCCGTCGGCGCCATCCGCTACTGGGACGCCAAGGTCGACGACGCCCGCCTCGTGCACGTGCTGGTGCGCACCGCCGTCGGCCACGGAGCGCTGGCCGCCAGCCGCACGCAGGTCGTCGGCTACCTGGAGGAGGCCGGGCGGGTCGCGGGCGTGCGCGCGGTCGACCTGGAGACCGGCCGCGAGCTGGAGATCCGCGCCCGCCACGTGGTCGGCGCCACCGGCGTGTGGACCGACCAGACGCAGGAGCTGTTCGCCGCCCAGGGCCTCACCGTGCGGGCGTCGAAGGGGGTGCACATCGCCGTCCCGCGCGAGGTCATCGCCGGCGAGGACGGGTTCATCCTGCGCACCGAGAAGAGCGTGCTGTTCATCATCCCGTGGCCCACCCACTGGGTGATCGGCACGACCGACACCCCCTGGGACCTCGCCAAGGACCACCCGGTCGCCTCCGCCGCCGACGTCGACTACCTGCTCGAGCACGCCAACGAGGTGCTCGAGCGGCCGCTCACCCGCGACGACGTCCTCGGCGTCTACACCGGCCTGCGCCCGCTGCTGCAGCCGGTCGGCGAGGACGGCGAGGCTGACGGAGGCGCGACGACGCGGGTGTCGCGCGAGCACACCGTCGCCACCGTGCGTCCCGGCCTGACCGTGATCGCCGGCGGCAAGTACACGACCTACCGCGTCATGGCCCGCGACGTCGTCGACATGGCGCTGGCCGACCGCGCGCCCGGCGAGGCCCCCGACGCGCCGATCCCCGCCTCGCTCACCGAGGAGCTGCCGCTGGCCGGCGCCGACGGCTACCGGGTGCGCTGGAACCGCAAGGGCCACCTCGCCCGGGCGCACGGCTGGACCGAGACCCGCGTG
Organism: Geodermatophilus sp. SYSU D01119; assembly: GCF_054049975.1. Classification (NCBI taxonomy): domain Bacteria; kingdom Bacillati; phylum Actinomycetota; class Actinomycetes; order Geodermatophilales; family Geodermatophilaceae; genus Geodermatophilus; species Geodermatophilus sp. SYSU D01119. The sequence goes on from NZ_JBJGYL010000037.1 coordinate 29,197, forward strand.
GAGCACCTGCTCGACCGCTACGGCAGCCTGGTCGACGAGCTGCTCGCGCTGGTCGACGACGACCCCGAGCTCGGCCGCCCGCTGGAGGGCGCGCCGGACTACATCCGCGCCGAGGTCGTCTACGCCGTCACCGCCGAGGGCGCCCTGCACCTGGAGGACGTGCTCACCCGCCGCACCCGGCTGTCCTACGAGCAGTCCGACCGGGGGACGGCGTCGGCCCGCCCGGCCGCCGAGCTCATGGCCGGGCTCCTCGGGTGGGACGACGAGCAGCTCGAGCGCGAGGTCGCCACCTACCTCGCCCGCGTGGAGGCCGAGCGGGCCGCCGAGGCGATGCCCGACGACACCTCCGCCGAGCGCGCCCGCCTGCAGGCACCCGAGATCCGGCCCTTCGCGCCGGTCGCCTGAGCCGACCTGCCGACCGAGAGGTTCCCGTTGACCCGGTACGTCGCCGCCATCGACCAGGGCACCACCAGCACCCGCTGCATCCTCTTCGACTCCGCCGGCGCGGTGGTCGCGAGCGCCCAGGAGGAGCACCGGCAGGTCTTCCCGCGGGCCGGCTGGGTGGAGCACGATCCGGTGGAGATCTGGACCAACACCCGCGAGGTGGTCGGGCTGGCGCTGGCCCGGGCGAACGCCGTCGCCGGCGACCTGGCCGCCGTCGGGCTGACCAACCAGCGCGAGACCGCCGTCGTCTGGGACCGGCACACCGGCGAGCCCGTGTACAACGCGATCGTCTGGCAGGACACCCGCACCGACGCGATCTGCCGGCAGCTCGGCGAGCTCGGCGGCGGCGCCGACCGCTACAAGGACCGCACCGGCCTGCCGCTGGCCACCTACTTCGCAGGGCCCAAGGTCACCTGGGTGCTCGACAACGTCGACGGCGCCCGCGAGCGGGCCGAGCGCGGCGACCTGCTCATGGGCACCGTCGACAGCTGGTTGCTGTGGAACCTCACCGGCGGCCCCGACGGCGGGCAGCACCTCACCGACGTCACCAACGCCTCGCGCACCCTGCTCATGGACCTGCACACCCTGCGGTGGGACGAGTCGATCGCCGCCGACCTGCGCATCCCGACGTCGATGCTGCCCGAGATCCGCTCCAACTCCGAGGTCTACGGCGAGGGCCGGAAGGCCGGCGCGCTGGCCGGGGTGCCGGTGGCCGGCTCGCTCGGCGACCAGCAGGCGGCCACCTTCGGCCAGGTCTGCTTCACCCCGGGGACGGCGAAGAACACGTACGGCACCGGCAACTTCCTGCTGCTCAACACGGGCGGGACGGCGGTCCGCTCGGAGAACGGGCTGCTCACCACCGTCTGCTACCGGCTGGGCGAGGAGGAGCCGGTGTACGCGCTGGAGGGGTCGATCGCCGTCACCGGCTCGCTGGTGCAGTGGCTGCGCGACAACCTGCGCATCATCGGCGGCGCCGGCGAGATCGAGGCGGTCGCCCGCTCGGTGGAGGACAACGGCGGCGCCTACTTCGTGCCCGCCTTCTCCGGCCTGTTCGCCCCGCACTGGCGCTCCGACGCCCGCGGCGCGCTGGTCGGGCTCACCCGCTACGTCGACCGCGGCCACCTCGCCCGCGCGGTGCTGGAGTCCACCGCCTACCAGACCCGCGAGGTGGTGGAGGCCATGGACGCCGACAGCGGGGTGCCGCTGCGGGAGCTGCGGGTCGACGGCGGGATGGTGGTCAACGAGCTGCTCATGCAGTTCCAGGCCGACGTGCTGGGCGTCGACGTCGTCCGGCCGCGGATCGCCGAGACCACGGCGCTCGGCGCCGCCTACGCCGCGGGCCTCGCCGTCGGGTTCTGGTCCGGGCTCGACGAGCTCACCGCCCAGTGGGCCGAGGACCGGCGGTGGACGCCGTCGATGCCGGTCGAGCAGCGGGAGCGGTACTACCGCAAGTGGCAGAAGGCGGTCGCGCGGACGCTGGACTGGGTGGACGACGACGACTGAGGCCGTCCCCGGGACGGGGGTCGCCGCCGGGGGTGAGGGCGGGCACGCAACTAGGCTCGGCGTCGTGCTCGCCTGGCCCGCCCCGCTCCTGCCGACCATCCCGGGCCCCGGCCCCGTCCTGCGGCTGTTCGACACCGCCCGCGGGGAGGTCGTGGCCACCGAGCCCGGCCCGGTCGCGCGGATGTACGTCTGCGGCATCACGCCCTACGACGCCACCCACCTCGGGCACGCGGCCACCTACCTGGCCTTCGACCTGGTGAACCGGCTCTGGCGCGACGCCGGGCACGCCGTCCACTACGTGCAGAACGTCACCGACATCGACGACCCGCTGCTGGAGCGCGCCGACCGCGACGGCGAGGACTGGATCGTCCTCGGCATGCGCGAGACCGCGCTGTTCCGCGAGGACATGACGGCGCTGCGGGTGCTCCCGCCCGACGACTACGTCGGCGCGGTGGCGGCCATCCCGCTGATCGTCGCCCACGTGGAGACGCTGCTCGACGAGGGGCTGGCCTACGTCCTCGACGACGGCACCGGCGACGTCTACCACGACGTCGCCCAGGCGCCGGGCTTCGGCGAGGAGTCCCGCTACGACGAGGCCACCATGCTCAGGCTCTCGGCCGAGCGCGGCGGCGACCCCGACCGCCCGGGCAAGCGCAACCGGCTCGACCCGCTCCTGTGGCGCGGCGCCCGCGAGGGCGAGCCCTCCTGGCCGGGGCCGCGCGGCGCCGCCGGCCGCCCGGGCTGGCACATCGAGTGCGCCGCGATCGCGCTGGACACCATCGGCATGGGCTTCGACGTCCAGGGCGGCGGCAGCGACCTGGTCTTCCCGCACCACGAGTACTCCGCCGTGCACGCCGAGGCGCTCACCGCCGCGACCACCGGGGAGAAGCTGCCCTTCGCCCGGGCCTACGTGCACGCGGCGATGATCGGCCTCGACGGCGAGAAGATGAGCAAGAGCCGCGGCAACCTGGTCTTCGTCTCCAAGCTGCGCGGCGAGGGCGTCGACCCGATGGCGATCCGGCTGGCGCTGCTGTCGGGCCACTACCGCACCGACCGCGCCTGGACGCCGGACCTGCTCGCCGCCGCCGAGCGGCGGCTGGCCACCTGGCGCCGCGCCGTCGCCCGCGCCGCCGGTGCCCCCGCCGCGCCGGTGCTCGCCGCGCTGCGCGAGCGGCTGGCCGACGACCTCGACAGCCCCGGCGCCATCGCCGCCGTCGACGCGTGGGCGGCCGCCACGCTCGCCGGGGAGGGGGAGACCGACGACGGCGCCCCCGCGGTGGTGGCCGACGCGGTCGACGCGCTCCTCGGCATCGAGGTCGACCCCGCGCTGCAGGACGGCTGATGGCCGGCGGCGGCTCCCCGGGTGGTCCCGCCGCCGGGGGGTTCAGGTTCACCGACCGCGCCGCGCGCGAGGCGGAGGAGTCCGGGCTCGCGCCGGCGGCCACCCGCTCGGCGGCCACCCGGGGCCGCGCCGTCGCCGAGCCGGAGGACGCGCTGCGCACCGCCTTCGAGCGCGACCGCGACCGGATCCTGCACGCCAAGGCCTTCCGCCGGCTCAAGCACAAGACGCAGGTCTTCCTGAACCCCGACGGCGACCACTTCGTCACCCGGCTGACGCACACGCTGCAGGTCACCCAGGTGGCCCGCGCGATCGCCCGCGCGCTCGGGCTCAACGACACGCTGGCCGAGGCGATCGCGCTCGGCCACGACGTCGGGCACTCGCCGTTCGGGCACATCGGCGAGGACGCGTTCGACCCCTACGTCCCCGGCGGCTGGCACCACGCGGCGCAGGGCGTGCGGATCGTCGAGGTGCTCGAGCACCTCAACCTGACGTGGGAGGTGCGCGACGGCATCCGCGCGCACAGCTGGAAGATCGCCCCGCCGCCGGCCACGCGCGAGGGGGAGTGCGTGCGGTACGCCGACCGGATCGCCTACCTGTCGCACGACGCGCTCGACGCCGTCCGCGCCGGGGTGCTGCAGCCCGGCGACCTGCCCGTCGTCGCCCGCGCCGCGTTCGGCGAGCCCGGCAGCGCGATGGTGGGGGCGATGGTCGACGCCGTCGTCGAGGGGGCGCTGGCCGACGGCGGCTCGGTGGTGATGGCGCCGGGGCCGCTGGCCGCGATGCACGAGCTGCGGGCGTTCATGTTCGAGCGGGTGTACCTGTCGGAGACCGCGGCCGGGCAGAAGCAGCTCGCCGTCGACGTCATCCGCCGGCTGGTCGACCACCACCTGGCCCACCCCGAGCTGATCCCGGCCACCTACCGCGACACCGAGGCCGACCTGGTCACCCAGGTGGTCGACCACGTCTCCGGGATGACCGACCGGTTCGCGCTGCGCACCCACGACCGGCTCTTCGACGACGACGCCGCCGCCCGGATGGCCCCGCTCCTGCCCCCGCAGTAGCCGCCGTCCGCGCGCGGACGGCCGGCACCTCCGCGATCCGCGCGCGAACGGCGATCCAGGTCGCCGGGGTTCCTCGCGCACGACCGGTCCTGCAGCACCGGCACCGGACGAGGAACACCCGCGGTGCCGCCCTACGACCGTTATCCCCAACTCACGAGCCGACCGGCGGCCGCCTCCCGCGGCGGGGAGGCGGGCCGGGCCGTCAGTTGGGGGAGGAGCCCCGGCGGCGCAGGTAGCGCTCGAACTCGCGGGCGATCTGGTCGCCGTTGGCCTGCGAGAGGTCGGTCTCGGTGGCGCGCTCCTCGAGCGAGCGCACGTACTCGACCACCTCGGCGTCCTCCTGGGCCATCTCGTCGACCGTCTTGACCCACTCGTCGGCCTGCTGGGGGAGCGCGCCGAGCGGAACGGTCAGCTCGAGCACCTCCTCGAGCCGCTGCAGCAGCGCGACCGTGGCGCGCGGCGACGGCGGCTGGGAGACGTAGTGGGGGACGGCGGCCCAGAAGCTGATCGCCGGCAGGCCGGCCTGCACGCACGCGTCCTGGAAGACGCCGAGGATGCCGGTGGGCCCCTCGTAGCTGGAGGTCTCCAGGCCGTAGGCGCGCGCCGAGTCCGTGTCGTAGGCCGAGCCGGTCACCGGGGTGGGCCGGGTGTGCGGCGTGTCGGCGAGCAGGGCGCCCAGCGCGACGACGGTCTGCACCTCGAGCTCCTGGCACAGCTCGATCAGCTCGGCGCAGAACCCGCGCCAGCGCATGTTGGGCTCGATGCCGCGGATGAGCACGACGTCGCGGTCGCTGCCCGGCGGGCGGGCCACCGAGACGCGGGTGGTGGGCCACTCCACGCGCCGGCTCACGCCTCCCACCAGGGAGACGGAGGGCCGGTTGACCTGGAAGTCGTAGTAGTCCTCGGGGTCCAGCGCCGCGAGCGGGGTGGCGTCCCAGATCAGCTCGAGGTGCTCGAGCGCGCCCGTGGCGGCGTCCCCGGCGTCGTTCCAGCCCTCGAAGGCGACCACCGCCACCGGCCGGTTCAGCTGGGGCAGGTCGTCGGGGGCGGACTTCGGGTCGGTCACTCTCCGAGCCTACGTCGGTCGCGCTCCCCGTCCGGGTGGATCGGGGATGGGAGGATGACGTCGGCCCGCCGGGACGTCCCGGGAACACCGGCGCGCCGGCGGCTGCTGCTGCAGCACAGGCCCCGCCCGCCCCGCGACCCCGAGGACGCCCGTGACCGAGACCCCGCAGCTCCGCCCCGACGCCACCGCGGAGCTCACCGCCCTGCTCGAGCAGCGGATCCTCGTGCTCGACGGCGCGATGGGGACGGCCATCCAGCGCGACCGGCCCAGCGAGGCGGGCTACCGCGGTGAGCGGTTCGCCGACTGGCCCAGCGACCTGCAGGGCAACAACGACCTGCTGGTGCTCACCCGGCCGGAGATCATCGCCGGGATCCACCGCGAGTACCTCGACGCCGGCGCCGACCTGATCGAGACCAACACCTTCAACGCCAACGCCGTGTCGCTGGCCGACTACGGCATGGCGGAGCTGTCCCGGGAGATCAACGAGACGGCGGCCCGGCTGGCCCGCCGCGAGGCCGACGCCGCCACCGCGCGCACGCCGCACCAGCCGCGCTACGTCGCCGGGGCGATCGGGCCCACCACCCGCACGGCGTCGATCTCGCCCGACGTCAACGACCCCGGCGCCCGCAACGTCAGCTACGACGAGCTCGTCGCGGCCTACCTGGAGCAGGCCGGCGGGCTGGTCGACGGCGGGTGCGACGTGCTGATGATCGAGACGATCTTCGACACCCTGAACGCCAAGGCGGCGATCTTCGCCCTGGAGACGCTGTTCGAGGAGCGCGGCCGCCGCTGGCCGGTGATCGTCTCCGGCACCATCACCGACGCGTCGGGGCGGACGCTGTCCGGTCAGGTCACCGAGGCCTTCTGGAACTCCGTCCGGCACGTCCGGCCGCTGCTCGTGGGCCTCAACTGCGCCCTCGGGGCCAAGGAGATGCGGCCCTACGTCGCCGAGATGGCGCGGGTGGCCGACACGTTCGTGTCCTGCTACCCGAACGCCGGGCTGCCCAACGCCTTCGGCGAGTACGACGAGTCGCCCGAGGAGACCGCGGCGGTGCTCGAGGAGTTCGCCGACAGCGGGTTCGTCAACCTCGTCGGCGGCTGCTGCGGCACCACCCCGGCGCACATCGCCGCGATCGCGGCCGCGGTGGAGGGCAAGCGCCCGCGCACGCCGGTGGAGGTGCGGCCCGCGCTGCGGCTCTCGGGTCTCGAGCCGCTGGTCGTCGACGAGGACTCGCTGTTCGTCAACGTCGGCGAGCGCACCAACATCACCGGCTCCGCGCGTTTCCGCAACCTCATCAGGGCCGGCGACTACCCGGCGGCCCTGGCCGTGGCGCGCCAGCAGGTCGAGGCCGGCGCGCAGGTTATCGACGTCAACATGGACGAGGGGATGATCGACGGCGTCGCGGCGATGGACCGCTTCACCAAGCTGATCGCCTCCGAGCCCGACATCTCCCGTGTGCCCGTCATGGTCGACTCCTCCAAGTGGGAGGTCATCGAGGCGGGCCTCAAGAACATCCAGGGCAAGGCGATCGTCAACTCCATCTCGCTGAAGAACGGCGAGGAGGAGTTCGTCCACCACGCGCGGCTGTGCCGCAAGTACGGCGCCGCGGTCGTCGTCATGGCCTTCGACGAGGCCGGCCAGGGCGACGACTTCGCGCGCCGCACGCAGATCTGCAAGCGCGCCTACGACGTCCTGGTCGAGGAGGTCGGGTTCCCGGCCGAGGACGTCATCTTCGACCCGAACATCTTCGCCGTCGCCACGGGCATCGAGGAGCACGCGAACTACGGGCTGGACTTCATCGAGTCGACCCGTTGGATCAAGCAGAACCTGCCCGGCGCGCTGGTCTCCGGCGGCGTCTCCAACGTGTCGTTCTCCTTCCGGGGCAACAACCCCGTGCGGGAGGCCATCCACTCGGTCTTCCTGTACCACGCGATCGCCGCCGGGCTGGACATGGCGATCGTCAACGCCGGCCAGCTCGAGGTCTACAGCGAGGTCCCCGAGCTGCTGCGGGAGCGCATCGAGGACGTGGTCCTCAACCGCCGACCCGACAGCACCGAGCGGCTGCTGGAGATCGCCGGGGACTACGCCGGCGACGGCGCGGTCAAGGAGGTGGCCACCGAGGAGTGGCGGTCGCTGCCGGTGGCCGAGCGGATCACCCACGCGCTGGTGAAGGGCATCGACGCGTTCGTCGAGGACGACACCGAGGAGCTGCGGCTCGAGATCGCCGCGCGCGGCGGCCGCCCCATCGAGGTCATCGAGGGCCCGCTCATGGACGGCATGAACGTCGTCGGCGACCTGTTCGGCGCCGGCAAGATGTTCCTGCCGCAGGTGGTCAAGTCCGCCCGCGTCATGAAGAAGGCCGTCGCCCACCTGATCCCGCACATCGAGGCCGAGAAGCAGCCCGGTGACGCCGAGCGGTCCAACGGCAAGGTCGTCATGGCGACGGCGAAGGGCGACGTCCACGACATCGGCAAGAACATCGTCGGCGTCGTCCTGCAGTGCAACAACTACGACGTCGTCGACCTCGGCGTCATGGTGCCGCCGCAGCGGATCCTGGACGCCGCCAAGGAGGAGGGGGCCGACATCATCGGCCTCTCCGGGCTGATCACGCCGTCGCTGGACGAGATGGTCACCCTGGCCTCGGAGATGGAGCGGCAGGGCTTCGAGGTCCCGCTGCTCATCGGCGGTGCGACGACGTCCCGGGCGCACACCGCCGTCAAGATCGCGCAGCGGTACCACGGGCCGGTCATCTGGGTGAAGGACGCCTCGCGCTCGGTGCCCGTCGTCGCGGCGCTGCTGTCCGACGAGCAGCGGCCGGCGCTGCTGGCCGAGACCGACGCGGAGTACGCGGCGCTGCGCGAGCGGCACGCCGCCCGGCAGGACACCCGGGCGCTGCTGCCGATCGAGGCCGCGCGCGCCGCGGCCACGCCGATCGACTGGAGCGGCTACTCCCCGCCGCGCCCGCGCATGCTGCTGCAGCAGGCGATGGACGTCTGCGCCGGGCCGGCGTGCGACCACGCCCGGCACGTGGCCGGCCAGTTCGTCCGCGCGCTCCCCGACTACCCGCTGGAGGAGCTGCGCGGTTACATCGACTGGCAGCCGTTCTTCAACGCCTGGGAGATGCGCGGCCGGTTCCCCGACATCCTGCACAACCCGACCACGGGCGAGGCCGCGCGCCGGCTGTACGAGGACGCGCAGGCGATGCTCGACCGGATCGTCGGGGAGCGGTGGCTGACCGCCAACGGGGTCTTCGGCCTGTTCCCGGCCAACCAGGTCGACGGTGACGACCTCGAGGTCTACACCGACGAGTCCCGGCGCGAGGTCCTGACGACCCTGCACCAGCTGCGTCAGCAGTCCGAGGGGCGGGACGGCTCGCCGCGCAAGTCGCTGGCCGACTTCGTCGCGCCCCGGTCGACCGGCCTGCGCGACTACGTCGGTGCCTTCGCGGTCACCGCCGGCATCGGCTCCGCGGAGCGGGTCACGGCGTTCAAGAAGGCCAACGACGACTACAGCGCGATCATGCTGGAGGCGCTCGCCGACCGGCTCGCCGAGGCCTTCGCCGAGCGGCTGCACGAGCGGGTGCGCCGGGAGTTCTGGGGCTACGCGGCCGACGAGCACCTCGACGCCGAGTCCCTGATCGCCGAGCGGTACCGCGGCATCCGCCCGGCGCCGGGCTACCCGGCGTGCCCGGAGCACACCGAGAAGCTGACCATCTGGTCGCTGCTCGACGTCGAGTCCGCCGCCGGGATCCAGCTCACCGAGAGCATGGCCATGTGGCCGGGTGCGGCCGTGAGCGGGCTGTACTTCTCCCACCCCGAGTCGCGCTACTTCAACCTCGGGCGCGTCGGCCGCGACCAGGTGGAGGACTACGCCCGCCGCAAGGGCTGGACTCTGCGCGAGGCCGAGCGCTGGCTGGCCCCGAACCTGGGCTACCGCACCGACGACGAGTGAGCGTGCCGGGGGGGGGGGGGGGGGGGGGGGGGGGGGGGGGGGGGGGGGGGGGGGGGGGGGGGGGGGGGGGGGGGGGGGGGGGGGGGGGG
>NZ_JBJGYL010000038.1:0-38639 GCF_054049975.1 Geodermatophilus sp. SYSU D01119
GCTGGTGGGCCGGTGGGCGGGGGCGCGGCGGGGGGGGGGGGGGGCGGGGGGGGGGGGGGGGGGGGGGGGGGGGGGGGCGGGGGGCCCGGCCCCCCCCCCCCGCGCCGCCGCCCGCGGCCGGCACGGTCGCCGGGACCCGGTGCACGGGTCCGGCGTCCGCGCCGGCCGCTGGGGCGGCCGGTCAGCTCGGGGTCGGCCTCCTCGGAGGCCGGCCCGGGCCAGCCGGTCACGGGGTGACTCAGAAGTCGGCCGACTCGGCGGCCGGCGCGTCGACCTGCGGGCCGATGCCCAGCTTCTCCTTGACCTTCTTCTCGATCTCGTCGGCGAGGTCGGGGTTGTCGCGGAGGAACGTGCGGACGTTCTCCTTGCCCTGGCCGAGCTGGTCGCCCTCGTACGTGTACCAGGCGCCGGACTTGCGGATGAAGCCCTGCTCGACGCCGGCGTCGATCAGGCCGCCCTCACGGCTGAAGCCGTGGCCCCACAGCAGGTCGAGCTCGGCCTGCTTGAACGGGGCGGCGACCTTGTTCTTGACGACCTTCACCCGGACCCGGCTGCCGACGGCGTCGGTGCCCTGCTTGAGGGTCTCGATGCGGCGCACGTCGAGGCGGACCGACGAGTAGAACTTCAGCGCGCGACCACCGGTGGTGACCTCGGGCGAGCCGTAGACGATGCCGACCTTCTCGCGCAGCTGGTTGATGAAGATCGCGGTGGTGCCGGAGTTGTTCAGCGCACCGGTGATCTTCCGCAGCGCCTGGCTCATGAGGCGGGCCTGCAGACCGACGTGGCTGTCACCCATCTCGCCCTCGATCTCGGCGCGGGGCACGAGGGCCGCCACGGAGTCGATGACGATGATGTCCAGCGCGCCGGAGCGGATCAGCATGTCGGCGATCTCGAGCGCCTGCTCACCGGTGTCGGGCTGGCTGACCAGCAGCGCGTCGGTGTCGACGCCGATGGCCCGGGCGTACTCCGGGTCGAGCGCGTGCTCGGCGTCGATGAAGGCCGCGATGCCGCCGGCGGCCTGGGCGTTGGCCACCGCGTGCAGGGCGACGGTGGTCTTACCGGAGGCCTCCGGGCCGTAGACCTCGATGACGCGGCCGCGCGGCAGGCCGCCGATGCCCAGCGCGATGTCCAGGGCGATCGAGCCGGTCGGGATGACCTTGATCGCCTGGGCGGCGCTGTCGCCCAGCCGCATGACCGAGCCCTTGCCGAACTGCTTGTCGATCTGGGCGAGGGCCATGTCGAGGGCCTTGTCGCGGTCGAGCGTTGCCATGGTGCTCACCTTCGGGAAGTCGCGTGTCGTGGAGTCGATGCGGTGTCGGAGGCGACGCTAGGCCGGGGGTCTGACATTTCCGGGGACCGACCGGACCTGTGGAGGGACGACCTCCCTGTGGACGCGCCCGCCACTGTAGGACGAACACGTGTTCGAGTCGAGCGACACGCAGGGCCGCCCGCCGGGGACCGGCTCAGCGCTCCTTGAGGGGCACGTCGTACTCCTCGCAGATCGCCAGCCACACGCGGCGGACCGGCAGCCCGGCCTCCAGCGCGTCAACGGCGGTGCGCCCGCCCAGGGCGGAGAAGACGTGGTCGCGCGCCACGCTCTGCGCCCGCATCGACCCGAAGCGGTCGTCGAGCCGGGACCAGAACTCCTGCAGGCGCACGCTCCCGACGCTAGCGCGCGCCCGCGTCGGGGGTGGCGGCCGCGTGCCCGGCCAGCCCCGCGCGCAGCCGGCGCACCAGCGCGGCCGGGTCGTCGGCGGCCAGCCGGACCTCGTCGACCGGCCGTCCGCCGGTGCGGGCGAGCGGCAGCACGAGCGGCGTCCGCAGCTCGACGTCGACCTGCGTGGAGGCGACGACGGCGACCGACACCGCCCGCCGCCCGCCCTCCTCGGCGACGACGACGGTGCGCGAGCCCTCGACCGAGCGCCGCCGCACGCGGACCGCCGCGATGGCCTCCCACGGCACCCGCACGTCGACGGAGGACCCGTTGCGCACGCGCAGCCCCTCGTCGTCGACCACGTGCGGGTGGACGTGCATGCCGCCGAGCATGCCGAGCATCCACAGCAGGCCGTAGACGCCGACGACGAGCAGGGCCACGCGCGCCGCCGGCCACGGCAGGAGCCAGTCGACCAGCGGGATCTCGACGGCCGACAGGACGACGAAGGTCCACAGCACCGGCGAGGCGGCCGACCCGTAGCCGAAGGCCTCGGCGCCGGCCGGGACGTCGGGCCGGCGCGACACCCAGCGCGCCAGGCTGCGCCAGGTGCCGAGCTCGAGGGCGACCGCGCGGCGCACCGGCCCCGGGGCGCTCACGGCGCCTCCTCCGCGGCGCTGCCCGGGACCAGCGGCCGCAGCCGCCCGAGGACGTCGTCGAGGGCGGACACCAGCCCGTCGAGCCGGTCGGCCGACAGGCCGCCGAACAGCTGACCGGCGAGCTCGGCCTGGCCGCGCCCGAGCTCGTCGAGCAGCTCCCGCCCGCGCCCGGTGGGCGTGACCAGCGTGGCCCGCCGGTCGTCCGGGTGCGGCTCGCGGGTGACCAGGCCGGCGGCGGCCAGCCCGTCGACCAGGCCGGTCACGTTGCGGGCGCTGACGCCGAGGGCGTCGGCGAGCGCGCGCTGGGTGCTCGGGCCGGCGGCGCGCAGGTGCCACAGCAGCGTCGTGCGGGCCACCGTCAGGCCGGAGGCGGCCAGCGACGCCGTCATGTCCCGGCCCAGCAGGACGGTCAGCTCCAGCACGCGGTCCAGTGCGGCCACCCGGGCGTCGTCCGCCATCGTGAACCCCCTGCATCGTGAAGGTGCTTCACGATAGCAGGACTAAGCTGGGCCCGTGTTCCCCTCCACCGGCTCCGCGACCTGGGACACCGTCCTGGAGATCGGCATCGCGCTGTGCATGCTCGTGTCGCTGGTGCTGCTCTGGCGCGGGATGCGCGGCCGCTGAGGCCTCATCGGCGCAGCGCCCAGACCAGCGCCAGCGGCAGCACGAGGGCGGCCGAGACGCCGGCCACCAGGCCGAAGCCGCCGGCCGCGAGCAGCGGACCGCCGGCCGCGCCCGCGACGGCGGCGCCCAGCCCCATGAGGAGGTCGGTGCCGCCCTGCGCGGCCGGCCGCGTGGCCGCGGGCACCGACTCGGTGACCAGCGTGGAACCCGCGATCAGCCCGCAGGACCAGCCCAGGCCGAGCAGCAGCAGCCCGACGCCGAGGCGGCCCGCGGCCTCCGGCGGTGCTGTGCCGGCGATGGCCGCGGCGGCAAGCAGCAGCACCCCGCCCACGGCCACGGTCGCCCGTCGGCCGGCCCGGTCGGCGAGCCAGCCGACCAGCGGGGAGAACAGGTACATCCCGGCCACGTGCACGCTGATGACCACGCCCACCAGGCGCAGCGTCGTCGCGTCGTCGTGCCCGCCGGCGTGCCCCATGTGCACCGGCGTCATGACCATGACCCCGACCATCACGGAGTGGGCGACCACGACGGCGACCACGCCGAGCCGCCCGTCGGCCGAGGCCCACACCTCCCGCAGCGCCGCGCGGGTGCTCCCGCGGCTGCCGGCCGGCCGCGTGCCGCCGTCGGCCAGCCGCCGGGACAGCAGCAGCGGGTCCGGCCGCAACAGCACCAGCAGGACCGCCGCGACGACGGCGAACCCCGCGGCGGAGACGACGAAGCCGCCGCCGAGCTCCGGCAGGCCGAGGGCCCGCCCCAGCGCGGCCCCGGGCGCGGCGAGGTTCGGACCGAGAACCGAGCCGACCGTCGTCGCCCAGACGACCAGCGACAGGTCGCGGCCGCGCCGCTCCGGCGTCGCGAGGTCGGCGGCGGCGTAGCGCGCCTGCAGGCCGCAGGCGGTGGAAGCACCGAAGGCGAACAGGCCGGCGAGCAGCAGCGGCAGCGAGGACAGCGCCGCGGCGAGCACGGTGACCAGCGCCCCGGCGACGGCGACGGCGTAGCCCGCGGCCAGCCCGGCGCGCCGGCCGGCCCGGTCGGACAGCCGGGCGAGCGGGACGGCGAGCACCGCGGCGCCGAGGACGCCGGCGGTCTGCCCGAGGCCGGCCGCGGCGTCGCTGCCGGCGACCTCCCGCGCGAGCAGCCCGCCGATCGTGATCCCGACGGTGACGCCGAGGCCCGCGAGCGCCACGGCGCCGGAGAGGACGCCGACGGTGCGCCGCTGGACCCGCGCGACGTCGACGGTGACCGGGACCTCCGTCGTCACGGCCGGCTCACAGCCCGAGCGAGCGGCCGATGATCTCCCGCATGATCTCGTTCGTGCCGCCGTAGATGGACTGCACGCGGGCGTCGCGCCACGCCTTCGAGACCGGGTACTCGTCCATGTAGCCGTAGCCACCGTGCAGCTGCAGGCAGCGGTCGGCCACCTTGTTCTGCAGCTCGGTCGTCCAGTACTTGGCCATCGCCGCGTCGACGGCGGTCAGCTCGCCCCGGCCGAGCTGGCGGACGCACTCGTCGACGAAGGTGCGCGCGATCGTCGTCTCGGTGGTGAGCTCGGCGAGCACGAACCGGCTGTGCTGGAAGCTGCCGACCGGCCGGCCGAACGCCGTCCGGCCGGTCACGTACCCGCGCGTCTGCGCCAGCACCGTCTCGCAGGCGGCGACGGCGCCCACGGCGATCGACAGCCGCTCCTGCGGGAGGTTCTCCATGAGGTGGGCGAAGCCGCGGTTCTCGGTGCCGAGCAGGTTGGCCGCGGGGACGCGCACCTCGTCGAAGAAGAGCTCGGCGGTGTCCTGCGCCTTGAGACCGACCTTGTCGAGGTTGCGGCCGCGGGTGAAGCCGGGCATGCCCCGCTCGACGACGAGCAGGCTGGTGCCCCTGGCGCCGGGGGCGTCGGGATCGGTGCGGGCGACCACGATGACCAGGTCGGCGTTGATCCCGTTGGTGATGAACGTCTTCGCGCCGCTGAGCACCCACTCGTCGCCGTCACGGCGGGCGGTGGTGCGGATGGCCTGCAGGTCGCTGCCGGTGCCGGGCTCGGTCATCGCGATCGCGGTGATCAGCTCCCCCCGGCAGAACCCGGGCAGCCAGCGCTGCGCCTGCTCCTCGGTGCACAGGTCGCGCAGGTAGGGGGCGACGACGTCGTTGTGCAGGCCGAACCCGAGGCCGCTGGCGCCGATGCGGGTGACCTCCTCGTCCAGGACGGCGTTGTAGCGGAAGTCGCGCACCCCGCCGCCGCCGTAGCGCTCGTCGACGTCGAAGCCGAGCAGCCCCTGCTCGCCGCCCGAGAGCCAGACCTCGCGGGGCACGATCCCGTCGCGCTCCCACCGGTCGTGGAAGGGGGCGACGTTCTTCTCCAGCCACGTGCGGACCGTCTGCCGGAAGTCCTCGTGGTCGGCCTCGTAGAGGGAGGAGCGCATGCCCGGCAGTGTGCCGCACGCCACCCCTGGTCCCGCCGCGGTCGAAGACGGACTGTGCGGGACTGGCGGCCCTGGGCCCGCGGCATCGCGCTCGCGAGACTCCGGAGGTGGGTGTCGTCGTCGTCTGCCTGCTGTTGCTGGTCACTGGGCTCCTCGTGGCCGGGCGGTGGGGACGGCTGCCCCTCCTGACCCCCGGCCCGGTCACGTCCGATGGACGTCGGCCCTCCACGAGGGCGGTGCTCCGGCGCTATCTGTGGTGGTTGAACCTGTGGACGGTGACGACCGCCGTCAGCACTGTGCTCGCGGCCGGGCCGGGTGGCCGCCTCGTCATGCGCCTCCTCGCCCTCACCTCTCCGGAGGCACGGGGACTGGTCACCGAGGGAGGCGCCGTGGTCGGCCGGGTCTCCGCGAGCGGCACCGTCGGCTTCCTGGTGTTCGGCGCCCTTCCCGCCGGAGCTCTGGCGGCGTTGCTCTACTTGCTCGTGCACCGGCTCCTGCCCGCAGGGTGGTGGCGTGCCGTATCGCTGGCGGGACTGCTGCTGGTCCTGTTCGCCGTCCGACTCGACCCGCTGCGCCCGGGCAACGTCGACTTCACCTTCCTCGGCCCGGGCTGGGTCGCCGTGCTCTCCCTCGTCGCACTGACGCTCCTGCACGCCGCTGTGGTCGTCGGAGTGGCTGGGGCCACGAGCCGGACGCTGCCGGAGCCGGACGAATGGTCGATCGTCCGATACCTGCCGCTTCTCTCGCTCGTCCTCGTGTTCCCGCTGGGCGCCGCAGCCGCCGCCATAGGGGTCCTCGTGCTCATCGCCTCCCGTGCTGTGTCGACGTGCGGCCCAGACGTCCGGGTGGCCGTCCGTACGGGACGCGTCGTCCTGGCGGGTGCGGTGGTGGTGGCGCTGCCGGGGGCAGTCACCGGATTGGCCGAGGTGCTCGCCGGCTGACAGTCAGGCCGCAGACCGGGTCATCCGTCGGGTGCCGACATCGGCGCAGGCCAGCGGACTGTCGTACCCGCGGGGACACTGGGGACGTGCCCGCTCTCGACCGGTTCTCCGCGCCCACCCGGGCCTGGTTCACGGGTGCGTTCGCCGAGCCCACGGCGGCGCAGGAGGGCGCCTGGCAGGCCATCAGCAGCGGCGGGCACGCGCTCGTCGTCGCCCCCACCGGGTCGGGCAAGACGCTGGCGGCCTTCCTCTGGTCGCTCGACCGGCTCACCAGCATCCCGCCGGCCGACGAGAGCCGCCGCTGCCGCGTCCTCTACGTGTCCCCGCTCAAGGCGCTGGCGGTCGACGTCGAGCGCAACCTGCGGGCGCCGCTGGCCGGCATCGGGCAGGCCGCGATGCGCCTGGGCCTCCCCCGCCCCGAGATCACCGTCGGCATCCGCTCCGGCGACACCCCGGCCGACGAGCGGCGGGCCTTCACCCGGCGGCCCACCGACATCCTCATCACCACGCCCGAGTCGCTGTTCCTCATGCTCACGAGCTCGGCGCGGGAGGCGCTGCGCGGCGTCGAGACGGTGATCGTCGACGAGGTGCACGCCGTCACCGACAGCAAGCGCGGCGCGCACATGGCCGTCTCCCTCGACCGGCTCGACGAGCTGCTCGACCGCCCGGCGCAGCGGATCGGCCTGTCGGCCACCGTGCGCCCGATCGAGGAGGTGGCCACCTTCCTCGCCGGCGGCCGGCCGGTGGAGGTCGTGCAGCCGCCGTCGGTCAAGCAGTGGGACCTGTCGGTGGTCGTGCCGGTCGAGGACATGAGCCAGCTGGGGCAGCCCACCGGCGAGCTGGAGGGCTCGGCCGCCGGTGACCAGCCGCGGACGTCGATCTGGCCGGCGGTCGAGGAGCGGGTGCTCGACCTGGTCGAGGCCCACCGCAGCACCATCGTCTTCGCCAACTCCCGCCGGCTGGCCGAGCGGCTCACCAGCCGGCTCAACGAGATGGCCTTCGAGCGCGCCACCGGCGAGCCGGTCCCGCCCGGCACGAACGCCGCCGCGCTCATGGCGCAGGCCGGGTCCGGCGGTGGCGTCCCCGAGGGCGTGAAGCCGGTCGCCGCGGCCCACCACGGCTCGGTGTCCCGCGAGCAGCGCGCCGTCGTCGAGGAGGCGCTGAAGTCCGGGCAGCTGCCGGCGGTGGTGGCGACGTCGTCGCTCGAGCTCGGCATCGACATGGGCTCGGTCGACCTCGTCGTCCAGGTCGAGGCGCCGCCCACCGTGGCCGCGGGCCTGCAGCGGGTGGGCCGCGCAGGGCACCAGGTCGGCGCGGTCAGCCGCGGCGTCCTGTTCCCCAAGTACCGCGGCGACCTCGTGCAGTGCGCGCTGGTCGCCGAGCGGATGAAGGCCGGCGCGATCGAGTCGATCCGCTACCTGCGCAACCCCCTCGACGTGCTCGCCCAGCAGATCGTGGCGATCGTGTCCGAGGGCCCGCGCACGGTGGAGGAGGTCGGCGCGCTGCTGCGCCGGTCCGCGCCGTTCTCCGGCCTGCCGGACCCGGCGCTGCACGCGGTCCTCGACATGCTCGCCGGCCGCTACCCCTCCGACGCGTTCGCCGAGCTGCGGCCGCGGCTGACCTGGGACCGGGTCACCGACACCCTCACCGCCCGCAACGGCGCCCAGCGGCTGGCGGTCACCAGCGGCGGCACCATCCCCGACCGCGGGCTGTTCGGCGTCTTCCTCGTCGGCGGCGAGGGCTCGGGCGGGCGCCGCGTGGGCGAGCTCGACGAGGAGATGGTCTACGAGTCGCGGGTGGGCGACGTCTTCCTGCTCGGCTCGTCGTCCTGGCGGATCGAGGAGATCACCCACGACCGGGTGCTGGTCTCCCCCGCCCCCGGCCAGCCCGGGAAGATGCCGTTCTGGCACGGCGACGCTCCCGGCCGGCCGCTGGAACTCGGCCGCGCGCTGGGCGCCTTCCTCCGCGAGGTCGGGTCGGCGACGCCGGAGCGGGGCCGCGAGCGGGCGCAGGCCGCCGGTCTCGACGACTGGGGCGCGGCCAACCTGCTCGCCTACCTCGCCGAGCAGAAGGCGGCCACCGGGCACCTGCCCGACGACCGCACGCTGCTGGTCGAGCGGTTCCGCGACGAGCTCGGCGACTGGCGGCTGGTCGTGCACTCCCCCTTCGGCGCGCAGGTCAACGCCCCCTGGGCGCTGGTGCTCGCCGCGCGGCTGCGCGAGCGCTACGGCGTCGACGTCGCCTCCATGCACTCCGACGACGGCATCGTGCTGCGGCTGCCCGACACCACCGGAGAGCCGCCCGAGGCCGACCTCGCCGTCCTCGACCCCGACGACGTCGAGCGGGAGGTGACCGCCGAGGTCGGCAGCTCGGCGCTGTTCGCGAGCCGCTTCCGCGAGTGCGCCGCCCGCGCACTGCTGCTCCCCCGCCGCGACCCGCGCCGGCGCACCCCGCTGTGGCAGCAGCGCCAGCGCGCCGCCCAGCTGCTGAGCGTGGCCAGCGAGTTCTCCAGCTTCCCCATCACGCTGGAGGCGGCCCGCGAGGTGCTGCAGGACGTCTACGACGTGCCCGGGCTGGTCGAGCTGATGCGCGACGTCCGCTCCCGGCGGGTGCGCGTGGTCGACGTGCAGACCCAGTCCGCGAGCCCGTTCGCCCAGTCGCTGTTGTTCGGCTACGTCGGGCAGTTCCTCTACGAGGGCGACGCCCCGCTGGCCGAGCGCCGCGCGCAGGCGCTGGCGCTCGACACCGGCCTGCTCGCCGAGCTGCTCGGCCGCTCCGAGCTGCGCGAGCTGCTCGACGCCGAGGCGCTGGCCGAGGTGGAGCGCGAGCTGCAGCGGCTGCCCACCGAGCGGCACCCCCGCGACGTCGACGGCGCCTCCGACCTGCTGCGCGGCCTCGGCGACCTCACCCCGGCCGAGGCGGCGCTGCGCGGCGTGCCCGCGGAGTGGCTCCAGGAGCTGGTGGCCTCGCGGCGGGCGATCGTCGTGCGGATCGCCGGCGAGGAGCGGCACGTCGCCATCGAGGACGCCGGCCGGCTGCGCGACGCCCTGGGCACCGCGCTGCCCGTCGGCGTCCCGGAGGCGTTCACCGAGCCGGTCGCCGACCCGCTGGGCGACCTCGTCGGCCGCTACGCCCGCACGCACGGACCGTTCCAGCCCGCCGAGGTGGCCACCCGCCTGGGCCTCGGCGTCGCCGTGGTCACCGCGACGCTGCAGCGGCTGGTGGGCACCGGGCGGCTGGTCACCGGCGAGTTCCGGCCCGGCGGCACCGGCCAGGAGTGGTGCGACGCCGAGGTGCTGCGCTCGGTGCGCCGCCGCAGCCTGGCCAAGCTGCGCCAGGAGGTCGAGCCGGTGCCGATCGGCACGCTGGCCCGTTTCACCCCGTCCTGGCAGTCGGTGGGCAGCCGGATGCGCGGCGTCGACGGCGTCCTCGCCGTGGTCGAGCAGCTGGCCGGCGCGCTCGTCCCGGCCAGCGCGCTGGAGTCGCTGGTGCTGCCGAGCCGGGTGCGCGACTACCGCCCCGCGATGCTCGACGAGCTCACCAGCGCCGGCGAGGTGCTGTGGGCCGGCGCCGGCGGGCTGCCCGGCGGCGACGGCTGGGTGAGCCTGGTGCCCGCCGACCTCGCGCCGCTGCTGCTGCCCGACCCCGTGGAGCTGCCGGAGGAGGGGGGCGTCGGGTTCGCCGTCCTCGAGCAGCTGTCGGCCGGGCAGGCGGTCTTCTTCCGCGGCCTGTCCGACAGCGTCGGTCGGGCTGTCGGCGCCACCGACGACACCGCGCTCGCCGACGTCGTGTGGGACCTGGTGTGGGCCGGGCTGCTCACCAACGACACGCTCGCCCCGCTGCGCACCCGGCTGGCCGGCGGCGGCACGCACAAGCGCACCCCGGCGCCGCCGCGCGCCCGGGTGGACCGCACCCGCTACGGCCGCCCGCGCCTGGGCCGCCCGGCGATGCCCACCCGCACCGGCCCGCCCACCGTGGCCGGCCGCTGGTCGCGGCTGCCCGAGCGGGAGCCCAACCCGACGCGGCGCACCACCGCCCGCGCCGAGGCGCTGCTCGAGCGGCACGGCGTGCTCACCCGCGGCGCGGTCATGGCCGAGCAGGTGCCCGGCGGGTTCTCCGCCGTCTACCCGGTGCTGCGCGCGTTCGAGGAGAACAACCGGGCCCGGCGCGGCTACTTCGTCGAGACCCTCGGCGCCGCCCAGTTCGGCACCCCCGGCTCGGTCGACCGGCTGCGCGCCTTCGCCACCCCCGACCGCGCCCCCGAGGGCGCGATCGTGCTCGCCGCCACCGACCCGGCCAACGTGTACGGCGCGGCGCTGCCGTGGCCGGACCGCACCGGCCCCTCCGACGGCGAGTCGGCCGACCAGGTCGCGGTCGACGTCGGCGAGGGCACCGGCGGCGGGAAACGGGCCACCGGGCACCGCGCCGGGCGCAAGGCCGGCGCGCTGGTCGTGCTGGTCGACGGCGAGCTGGTGCTCTACGTCGAACGCGGTGGCAAGACGCTGCTGTCGTGGACCGAGGACGAGCAGACGCTCAAGGAGGCCGCCACCGCGCTGTCGGGCGCCGTCGCCGCCGGCGCGCTGGGCCGGATGGTGGTGCAGAAGGCCGACGGCGCCTCGGTGCACCAGGACACCCCGCTGTCGTCGGCGCTGCAGGCCGCCGGGTTCGCGGCCACCCCGCGGGGGTTGCGTCTCCGCGGCTGAGGGAGTCGGCATTCACCGCGGACGCGTACCGTGGATCGTCGCAGTTCGTGAGGGATAGAGGGAACAGACATGGCAGCCGGCACGGTCCGCTGGTTCGACGCGGACAAGGGCTTCGGGTTCATCGAGCCGCAGGACGGCGGGGACGACGTGTTCGTCCACTTCTCGGCGATCGAGGACACCGGGGGCTTCCGCACCCTCGACGAGGGGCAGTCGGTCGACTACGACGCGAGCCCCGGCCCGCGCGGCCCCCAGGCCGACCGGGTGCGCCCGACCGGCGGAGCGCCCCGCGCCCGCCGTGACGACCGGCGGGACGACCGCGGTCCCGCCCGCGACGACCGGGGTGGGTACCGCGACGACCGCGGCCGCTCCGGCGGGAGCCGCGCGCCCCGCGGGATCGTCGTCCAGGGCACCGTGACGCGCTTCGACGCGGACCGCGGCTTCGGGTTCATCGTCCCGGAGGACGTCTTCGTGCACGTCTCCGCGCTCAGCGGCCGCGGTGGCGAGCTCGAGGAGGGCGACCGCGTCGAGTTCGAGCTGGTCGAGGGCAACCGCGGCCTGCAGGCCGAATCGGTGCGGCTGGTCGGCGGCGGCCGGCGCGGCGGCTACGACCGGCCCGCGCCCCGCGACCGCCGGGACGACCGCCGCGACGACCGGGGCGGCCGCGACCAGCGCCCGGCCCGCTCCGCCGGCCGCGGCGGGGACGCCGGCGGCGACGCGCAGGGCACCGTGCAGTGGTTCAACCCCGACAAGGGCTTCGGCTTCATCACGCCCGACGACGGCGGCGACGACGTCTTCGTGCACTTCTCGGAGATCGAGGAGACCGGCGGCTACCGCGAGCTCGAGGAGGGCCAGCGGGTCGCCTTCACCCGCACCTCCGGCGCCCGCGGCGTCAGCGCCGCCGGCGTCCGCCCGCTCGACTGATGAAGGACCCCCTCGCTCCCCACCGCTCGCGAGCTCGCGGCGGGACCCTGCGAGGGGGCCGACCGGTCAGCGACGGCCGCGCAGCCAGGGGCCGAACCAGCGGGTCAGCCGCGGCATGACCACCTGGCCGAGCAGCACCACGACGACGGTCGCCGACAGCAGCAGGCGCAGCGGCAGCGGCCAGGACGCGACGTGCGGGGCCACCAGCAGCTGGAAGCCCAGCGTGATCCCGAAGACGGCGGCGATGGTGAGCACCGTCAGCCGCCAGCGCGGGCCCGGCCGCGGCGGGGTCATCGCGGTGAAGAAGCTGTCGAGGCCGGCCACGCGCGCGTAGTCGGCGCCGCCGGAGAGGTGCTCCACCCGCCGCAGCGCCTCCTGCCGCTCGGCCGACCGCTCCCAACGGGCCAGCGACTCGCCGTCGGCGAACCGGTACACCAGGTGGTAGCGGGTGGAGCCGGGGCCGGGGCGCAGCAGGCTGGTACCGAGGTTGCCGGGGAACCGCTCGGCGAGGCCGAGGATCTCCCCGGCCCACTGCTCGAACGGCGCCCGCTGCTCGGGGCGCACGTCGCGGGCCACGGTCACCGTCACCGGCTCGGCCACCCCCGCGACGTGCTCGGGGGCGATGGCCGGGTCGCGCGGGTCGGGACGTCGCTGCACGGCACGCTCAGCGCCGTCCGGGGCCCGGCGCTTCCCGGTCCCGGCGTGACGTCCCTCGCTCCTGAGCACGCCGTTCGCATCCAGGGGACACTGGACGGGTGCCCGAGGGAGACACCGTCTGGCTGGCGGCCAAGCGGATGAACACCGCGCTGGCCGGCGAGACGCTGCGCCGCGGCGAGCTCCGGGTGCCCCAGCTGGCCGCCACCGACCTGGCCGGCCGGACGGTCGCCGCGGTGGTCCCCCGCGGCAAGCACATGCTCACCCGCTTCACCGACGGATGGACGCTGCGCACCCACTACCGGATGGACGGCAGCTGGCACATCTACAGGAAGGGCGCCCGCTGGCACGGCGGCCCCACCTTCTCCATCCGGGCGATCCTGGCCACCGACCGGTGGGACTGCGTCGGCTACCGGCTGCACGACGTCGCGATGGTCCGCACCGAGCACGAGGACACCGTCGTCGGGCACCTCGGCCCCGACGTCCTCGGCCCCGACTGGGACCTCGACGAGGCGCTGCGCCGGCTGGAGTCGCACCCCGACGAGCAGATCGGCGTCGCGATCCTCGACCAGCGCAACCTGTGCGGCCCGGGCAACCTCTACAAGGTCGAGGGGCTGTTCGTCTGCGGCGTGCACCCGTGGATGCGCGTCGCCGACGTCGAAGACCTCGCCGGGCTCGTCGAGCGCACCCGCGCGCTGATGCTCGCCAACCGCGACCGCCCGGAGCAGAGCACCACCGGCGACCTGCGCCGCGGCCGCGACCACTGGGTCTACGGCCGCAAGGACAAGCCCTGCTACCGCTGCGGCACGCCGATCCTGCGCGGCGACCAGGGCCCCGACCTGCAGGAGCGGATCACCTACTGGTGCCCGACCTGCCAGGCCACCGACGCCCCCGTCGACCCGATGGCCCGCACCGGCGAGCCCGACCACCCGCGCCCGCTCACCAGCGCCACCTAGGCACGCCCCGGACACGCCGCGGCCCGGCTCCACCCGAGGGCGGGAGCCGGGCCGCGGCGGTGCGTCAGGCGTTCTCGGGGCGCTGCGCGGTCTGCTCGGTCTTCTCGAACGACGGCGACGCGGCGCCCGGGCCGATCGCGCCGGCCGCGCCGGTGCCGCCCTCGACGGCGGGCGTCTGCCCGCCGCCCATGCCGGCGCGGATCTGCTCCAGCCGCGAGGCGCCGGCGACGTCGAGGGTGGCCTTCTGCACCTCGAGCATCCGGCCCTCGACGGAGGTCTGCGCGAGCTCGGCCTGGCCCAGCGCGTTCGCGTAGCGGGCCTCGATCTTGTCGCGCACCTCGGCGAGGCTCGGGGTGTTGCCCGGCGCCGACAGCTCGTTGACCTGGCGCATCGAGGCGGCCACGTGCTCCTGCATCTTGGCCTGCTCGAGCTGGCTCATCAGCTTGGTGCGCTCGGCGAGCGTCGTCTGCAGCCGCATCCGGCTCTGCTCGACCGCGCCGCGCGCCTGCTCGGCGGCCTGCAGCGCCTCATCGTGGCTGCGCTTGAGGTCCTCCATCGCCTGCTCGGCGGCGACGAGCTGGGTGGCGAACGCCTGCGCGGCCTGCTCGTACTCGGCGGCCTTGGGGGCGTCACCCCGGCCGCGCGCCTGGTCGGCGAGCACGAGCGCCTGGCGGGCGGAGGCCTGCAGCTTCTCGACCTCGCCGAGCTGCCGGTTCAGGCGCATCTCCAGCTGCCGCTGGTTGCCCAGCACCGCCGCGGCCTGGTTGGCCAGCGACTGGTGCCGCTGCTGCTCGGCCTCGATCGCCTGCTGGATCTGGATCTTGGGGTCGGCACGCTGGTCGATCTGCGCGTTGGCCGAGGCCGTCAGGTACCGCCACAGCTTGACGATCGGGTTGGGCATGGCGAGCTCCTCCTGCTCCGGCGCTCATCCGGCGCCGCCTCGTGGCTCCTGCGCACCGCCGTCGTCGACGGCGGTCCTCCTCGCCCATCGTCCCAGCAACCGCGGCACCCGGCCCAGCAGGGAGTCCCCCGGTCCTGCGGCGCTCCCCCGTCCGGGGATCCCCGGGTGTCCCGCGGGGGACGACCCGCGCCGCTAGGGTCGGGCGATGGACAGCGACGGCCCCGTCCTCACCGTGCTCGGCGAGCTCGTCGTCGACCTGCTCCCGGTCGCCGGGGCCGATGCGGGTCCCGAGGGCACCGCCCCCCACTACGTCGCCCGTCCCGGCGGCAACGCGCTCAACGTGGCCGTCGCGGCCGGCCGGCTCGGCACCCGGGTGGCGCTGCTGGCCCGCCTGGGCACCGGCCCGATGGCGCCGGCGTTGCGCCGGCACGCCGAGCTCTCCGGCGTCGACGTCTCCGGCTTCGTGGCCGCCGCCGAGCCGGTCAGCCTCGCCGTCGTCGGTCTCTCCCCCGACGGGTCGGCCGACTACGGCTTCCACGTGCAGGGCGCCGCCGACTGGCAGTGGACCGGCGAGGAGCTCGACGCCGTCCTGCCGGAGGGCACGGCGCTGCTGCACGTCGGGTCGATCTCCTCCTGGACGCCGCCCGGGTCCGAGGCGATCGCCGCGCTCGCCGAGCGCCTGGCGGGGACCGCGCTGGTCAGCGTCGACCCCAACCTGCGGCCCATGCTGGCCGGCGGCCCGGTGGGCACGGCCCTGGGGAACGACCCCGACGGCGTCCGCGCGCGGCTCGACCGGCTGGTCGCCGTCGCCGACGTCGTGAAGGTCAGCGCCGAGGACCTCGCCTGGCTCGAGCCGGACACCACCGACCTCGACGACGCCGCGCGGCGCTGGGCCGCCCGCGGCCCCGCGCTGGTGCTGCTCACCGACGGCGGCGACCCGCTGCGCATCGCCCGGCCCGGCCGCCCGCTGCTGCACCGCGCGACGCCGCGGGTGACGGTCGCCGACACGGTCGGCGCCGGCGACTCCCTCGCCGCGGGCCTGTTCGCCGGGCTGCTGGGCGCCGGCGTCACCACCCGCGCGGCGCTGGAGGGCCTGTCCGACGACGACCTGCTCGCCCTGGTCGACGACGCCGCGCTGGTGGCCGCCCTCAACTGCACCCGCGTCGGCGCGGACCCGCCCACGGCCGCCGAGCTCGCCGCGGCCAGGGAGCAGCGGGCGACCGCCTGACTCAGCCGGCCGCCGGCGCCAGCCAGGCCGCGGTGTCCGGGGGCAGCCCCGCGGACACGTCCCCGCTGGCGAGCAGGAGCCGGCCCCCGTCCAGCGGCACCGTGAGCGGCGAGAGGTTCACGAGGCAGCGGAACCCCGGCCCGCGCTCGAACGCCAGCACGCCGTCGCCGAGGTCGAGCCAGGTCAGCGGCTGCTCGCCGAGGAGCTCGCGCCGCAGCCGCAGCGCCGCGCGGTACAGCGACAGCGTCGAGGACGGGTCGGCGTCCTGCGCGGCCACGGTGAGCGCGCGCCAGTCCTCGGGCTGCGGCAGCCACGGCGCGACCCCGTCCGGGGCGAAGCCGAACGGCGGCCGCTCCCCCGACCACGGCAGCGGCACCCGGCAGCCGTCGCGGCCGCGGGCGGTGCGGCCCGACCGCTCCCACGTGGGGTCCTGCAGCACCTCGGCCGGCAGGTCCTCGACCTCCGGCAGGCCGAGCTCCTCGCCCTGGTACAGGTACGCGCCGCCCGGCAGCGCCAGCGTCAGCAGCGCGGCGGCACGGGCCCGGCGCAGGCCGAGCGCGAGGTCGCTCGGCCCGGCGGCGTCGAAGCCCATGACGGCGGCCCCGCTGCGCGCCCGCCCGAACCGGGTGACGTGCCGGGTCTCGTCGTGGCTGGACAGCACCCAGGTGGCCGGCGCGCCGACCGGCGCCAGCGCGGCCAGCGTCCCGTCGACCACCCGGCGCAGCGCGCCCGCGTCCCACGGCGCCTTGAGGTAGTCGAAGTTGAAGGTGGTGTGCAGCTCGTCGGGCCGCACGTAGCGCGCCAGTCGCTCGGGCCCCTTGACCACGGCCTCGGAGACGAAGAGGCGGTCGCCGTCGTAGGTGTCGCCGATGCGCCGCCACCGGCGGAACACCTCGTGCACCTCGTCGACGTCCCAGTGCGGGTTGCCCACCCACTCGCTGCTGGCGAAGGTCGCGCCCGGTGGGTGACCGGCGTTGGGCAGCCCGGGCACCTTGGCCATGGCCGGCGCGGCGTCGACGCGGATCCCGTCGACGCCACGGTCGAGCCAGAAGCGCACGACGCCGTCGAACTCCTCCTGCACCTCCGGCGAGGTCCAGTCCAGGTCCGGTTGCTCGGGGGCGAACAGGTGCAGGTACCACTGGCCGGGCCGGCCGTCGGGCTCGGTGACCCGCGTCCAGGCCGGCCCGCCGAAGGCACTGATCCAGTCGTTGGGCGGCGTGGTCCCGCCGTCACGGCCGTCCCGGAACAGGTAGCGGCTGCGCTCCGGCGCGCCCGGGCCGCCGGCCAGCGCGGCCCGGAACCACGGGTGCTCGGCGGAGGTGTGGTTGGCGACCAGGTCGACGACCACGCGCAGGCCCAGCGCGTGCGCGTCGGCGAGCAGCGCGTCGACGTCGCCGAGCGTGCCGAAGCGCGGGTCGACGTCGCGGTGGTCGCTGACGTCGTAGCCACCGTCGGCCATCGGCGACGGGTACCACGGCGTCACCCACAGCGCGTCGACACCGAGCCCGGCGAGGTACGGCAGCCGGTCGCGCAGGCCGGGCACGTCGCCCAGCCCGTCACCGTCGCCGTCGGCGAAGCTGCGCAGGTAGACCTCGTAGACGACCGCCGTCCGCCACCACGGACGGCGGTCGTCCACGATCGCGGGTCAGGCCGTGGCGCGGTGCGCCCCGGAGGCGCCCGAGCCCTGGCCGCCCACCGTCTGGCCGGTCGACTGCGCGTGCTCCACCTGCTCGACGCGGTCCTCGGTGGCCATCTGCGTCAGCCGCGCGCCGGCCTCCGCGTCCCGCGTGAGGTTCTCACCCGTCTGCGGGTCGAAGACGTGGATCTTCCGGCTGTCCAGCCAGAACTCCGCCTCGCGGCCCTCCCGGATCCGGCTGGTCGAGTCGATCGACACGATCGCCTGGGTGCGCAGCTCCTCGGAGTCCAGCTCGCGCGACAGCTCGCGCAGCTGGGCGGTGATCGCCTCCGGCGCCTCGTAGGGGATGTAGGCGTACTGCGAGTCGCCCAGCCACTCGGTGACGTCCACCCGCGCGCGGAACGTCGAGCCCAGCGGCCGCTTGGCCTCGTCGACCAGCGAGGCGTCCTCGAAGTACTCCGGCCGGATGCCGACCAGCAGCAGCTCCCGGCCGCGGACGGCCGCGGCGCGCTGCTCGTCCAGCGCGACCGGGCCGAACGGCGTCGACAGCGTCGTGCCCTCGAGGCTCGCCGGCAGGAAGTTCATCGGCGGCGAGCCGATGAACCCGGCGACGAAGAGGTTGACCGGCTGCTCGTAGAGCTCCCGCGGCGAGGCGACCTGCTGGATCTTGCCCTTGCGCAGGACGCAGACCCGGTCGCCCAGCGTCATCGCCTCGGTCTGGTCGTGGGTGACGTAGACCGTGGTGATGCCCAGGCGCCGCTGCAGCCGGGAGATCTCCGTGCGCATCTGCCCGCGCAGCTTGGCGTCGAGGTTGGACAGCGGCTCGTCGAAGAGGAACGCCTCGGCCTGCCGCACGATCGCCCGGCCCATGGCCACCCGCTGGCGCTGACCACCGGAGAGGTTGGCCGGCTTGCGCTCGAGGTGCTCCTTGAGCTCAAGGACGTCGGAGGCCTCCATGACGCGGCGGCGGACCTCGTCGTCGGGCGTCTTGGACAGGCGCAGCGGGAAGGCGATGTTCTCGAACACCGTCATGTGCGGGTAGAGCGCGTAGTTCTGGAAGACCATCGACAGGTTGCGCTCGCGCGGCGCGAGGTCGTTGACCCGCTTGCCGCCGATGACCATGTCGCCGCTGGTGATGTCCTCCAGGCCGACGATCATCCGCAGCAGGGTGGACTTCCCGCAGCCGGACGGCCCGACCAGGATCATGAACTCGCCGTCGGCGATGTCCAGGCTGACGTCGTTCACGGCCGGGTAGCCGTCGCCGTACTGCTTGACGATGTTGCGCATCTCGATGGAGGCCATCAGATCTCGTCCCCTTCGGACGGAAGTGGGGTGGGGAGCACGGCGGGTCAGCCCTTGACCGCGCCGTTGGTGAGGCCGGCGACGATGCGCCGCTGGAAGAGCAGGACCAGGACGACGACGGGGATGGTGACGATCACCGCGGCCGCGGCGATAGCCCCCGTCGGGTCCTCGAACTGCGAGGCGCCGGTGAACAGACCCAGCGCGGCGGGGACGGGGCGGGAGGCGTCCGTCGACGTGAGCGAGATGCCGTAGGCGAAGTCGTTCCACGCGATGAAGAAGGCGATGATCGCGGTGGTGAACACGCCCGGCGCGGCCAGCGGGACGATGACCTTGCGGAACGCCTGCCACGTCGTCGCGCCGTCGACCTGCGCGGCCTGCTCCATCTCCCAGGGGATCTCCCGGAAGAACGCCGACATCGTCCAGATGGAGATCGGCAGGGTCAGGGACAGGTACGGGATGATCAGCCCGGGCCAGGTGTCGTAGAGCCCGATCTGCCGCCACAGGTTGAACAGCGGCGTCACGATCGAGATGACCGGGAAGATCGCGACGGCGAGCGCGGTGCCGAGGATGAGCCTCTTCCCCGGGAAGTCCAGCCGCGCGATCGCGTAGGCGGCGAACATCGACAGGATGCAGGAGATCGCCGTGGCGATCAGGCAGATCCCGAAGCTGTTGCGCAGCGCCGGCAGGAACAGGTCACTCGCCGAGCCGGTGAGGATCGTCGAGTAGTTCGTCCACGACGGGTCCGTCGGCAGGAACGACTGGTTGGAGATGTCCGACGGCGACTTGAACGACAGCGAGACGATCCAGGCGATCGGAAACAGGCAGTAGATGACGATGAGGACGCCACCGACCACCCACCAGACCTTCGACCTCGACGACATCAGCGCTCACCTCTCGCCTGGGCCAGGTCGACCTTGAAGCCCTTGATGAACAGGAACGCGATCAGCACGACGGCGAGGAACAGCAGCACGGAGACCGCCGATCCCAGCCCGATCTCCACCCGCGCGATCGTCTGCCGGTAGGCGAGGAAGGACACCGACTCGGTGCCGTTGGCCCCCGCGGTCATGATGTAGATGCTGTCGAACACGCGGAACGCGTCGAGGGTGCGGAACAGCAGGGCCACCATGATCGCGGCCTTCATGTTCGGGATCGTCACCCGCGCCATCCGCTGCCAGCGGGTGGCGCCGTCGACCTTCGCCGCCTCCTGCAGCACCTCGGGCACCTGCGCGAGGCCGGCGAGCAGGAGCAGCGAGATGAACGGCGTCGTCTTCCAGATCTCGGCCAGGCAGATGACGAACAGCGAGGTGCCGGTGCCGCCGAACCAGTCGGTGGTCGCGTCGACGCCGGGCAGCCACGCGAACCAGCTGTTCACGAACCCGGTGTTGATGTTGAAGGCGAACTGCCAGGCGAAGGCCGACACCACGGTGATGACCGCGTACGGGATGAGGATCGCCGCCCGGACCACCGGCCGGATCGACCGGAGCGCCTTGACCATGACCAGCGCCAGGCCGAAGCCGAGGACCAGCTCGACGGCGACGGTGATCACCGTGATGACGAGGGTGATGAACACCGACTGCCACCACAGCGGGTCGCTCAGGACCACCCAGTAGTTGGCCAGGCCGTTGAACGACCGGTTCTCCGGGTCGGTGAGCCGGTAGCTGAACAGCGAGTAGTAGACCGCCTGCAGGATCGGGTAGGCGGTCACCAGGAGCATGACCAGGAACGCCGGGCCGGCCAGCAGCCAGCCGAGCTTCCGTTCCGCCCGTGAGCGGTCGCTGATGGTCCCGCGTGGGGAGGAGACCGGCTGGGTCTTCTCCACCGGCGGGAGGGTCGTCTGCGTCACAGCAGCTGCTCCCCTCGGAGGACGGCGCTGATGAGTTCCTCGGCCCGCTCGGGGGTGGAGTCCGGGTCCACCGAGGACGGCGGGTGGTACTCGCGCTGGAGACCGCCGGAGACCTCGCTGTAGTACGGGGTCTGCGGCCGCGGAGCCGCCTGTTCCAGCGACTCCCGGATGGTGTCGGCCATCGGGAAGGCCTCCTGCACCTCGGGGTCGTCGTAGACGGCCTGCGACGACGCCGGGTTGCCGTTGGTGATCATGTACTCGGCCTGGTTCTCGTCCGAGACGATGCACTCGGTCGCCTCGTACGCCAGGTCGACGTCGTCGCTGAAGGCGCCGACACCGAGGTTGATCCCGCCGTACGGCGGGGCGCTCGGGGTGCCCTCGTCGACGGCCGGGTAGAGCGCCCAGCCGTAGTCGTCGGGGACCGAGGCGTCGAGGGTGCCGGCCTCCACGGCGCTCAGCGCCCGGGACCAGACGAACGGCCAGTTCACCATGAAGCCCGCGTCCTCGGACTCGAACTGCGTGGCGCTGGTGTCCTCGCTGGCGGTCGAGAAGGCCGGGCCCACGACGCCGGAGGTGGCGACCGTGCGCATGACCTCCGCGGCCCGCCGGCCCGGCTCGTCGGTCAGGCCGAGCCGGATCTGGTCGGGGTCCGTGGAGTTCTCGGCGATGACCGAGCCGCCCGCGGACTCGATGAGCGCGTTGAACCACACCGTCAGCGACTCGGCCCGCCGGCCCTGGGCGCTGACGATGGTGCCGGTGTCCTGGGCGGCCTGGACGATCTGCTCCCAGGTGACCGGACGGCTCATGTCCAGGCCCGCGGCCTCGGCCACGGACTTGCGGTACCAGAGCAGCTGGGTGTTGGCCCAGAAGGGGACGGTGACGAGCTCGTCGTCCCACGTCGCGCCCTCGATGGAGCTCTGGACGACGCCCTCGGTGACCCGGTCGGCGAGGTCCTCCGGCACCGGGGCCAGGAACCCGGCCTGCGCGAACTCCGGGATGTAGGGCGGGTCGAGGCTGATGATGTCGATCGAGGCGTCGTTGGCCGCCAGGCGCCGCACGAGCTGCTCGCGCTGGGCCGAGGACTCGCGGGGCAGGATCGACACCGCGATCCGGTAGGCGCCGCCGGACTCCTCCGAGCACCGTTCGGCGATGGCCTGCTGGCCGCCCGAGTCGGGGTTGATGTACCAGTTCAGGACCGGGGTGGCCCCGCTGTCGCCTCCCCCGCCGCACGCGGCGAGCGTCGAGGCGACGACGAGAGCGGCGGCCGCACCGCCGATCGCTCGCCGTGGTCGCCGTCGGCGATGCGGACTACCGCCGCCTCCGGCCCCCGGGATCCGACCTGTTGCGATGGACAAGACTCATCGCCTCCGTTTCGGCGAGCACCGACGATCACCGCGCTCCCGTACCGTGGCCCAGCCCACAACGGGGCGCAACCCGGGCGTGTCCGCCCCGTGACCAGCGGCCCCGCCCTCCGCTCAGGGACGGGTGGCGATCACCGAGGGTGTCGTCAGCTCCTCCGGGGTCGAGGGCAGCACGTTGCGGAGGTAGGACCGCGCGGCGGCGGTCGTGCCGACGTCACGGCCGGCCTTCTCCGACAGGAACCAGCGGTGCTCGAGCACCTCGTGGAAGACCTCCGCCGGGGCGAGCCGGCCGGCCAGCTCGGCCGGGATCGAGTCGATGACCGGCCGGTAGACCTCGGCGAGCCAGCGGGCTCCGGCCAGGGCCTCCGACACCGGCCGGCCCTCCTTCTGCTCGAGGTAGGCGCGGAAGGAGCGCAGGTCGTTGAGCAGCCGCCGCGCCTGGTTCTCCTGCACCTCCAGGCCGGTCAGCCGCATGAGCTCGCGGCGGTGCTGGCCGGGCGCCGACACCCGGGTGTCCACGCGCAGCCTCGCGCCCTCGTCGTCGGTGACCAGCTCGATCTCGCCGACGTCGAAGCCGAGGTCGTTGAGCCGCTGCAGCCGCTCGGCGACGCGGTAGCGCTGCTCGTCGGTGCGGAAGACCTCCTCGCGGGTGACCTCCTCCCACAGCGACGCGTAGCGGCCCTCCAGGCTGTCGGCCACCTCGATCGGGTCGACGCCGTCGGGCAGCAGCCCGCCGAACTGCAGGTCCAGCAGCTCCGCGCCCACCCGCTCGCGGGCCAGGTCCAGGTCGTAGTGCCGCTGGCCGCGGGAGAGCTGGGGGTGCCGCTCGGCGGTCTCGGCGTCGACCAGGTGCGCGGCCAGCGCCCCGGCGTCGAGCCGGAAGAGGGTGTTCGACAGCGAGCAGTCCCCCCAGAAGACGCCGGCCAGGTGCAGCCGGACCAGCAGCACCACGAGGGTGTCCATGAGCTGGTCCACCGACTGCCGGGCGCTGGGTCGCGAGAACAGGTACCGGTAGGACATCGAGTACTCGAGGTACCGGGTGACCAGGATGGCGTCCTGCCCGTCCGGCCGGTCGACGCAGACGCCGAGCACCGAGACCGCCGGCAGGCCCTCCTCCTCGAACTCGCCGAGCAGCGCGTACTCGTGCCGGGCCAGGTGCTCGGAGATCTCCTTGAGCGCGAACACGCGGCCCTGCTCGGCGACGAAGCGGACGACGTGCCGCGAGATGCCGCGCTGCGGCACCTCCAGCAGCAGCTCCGGCGGCCACTCCTCGAGCGGCAGGTGCCAGGGCAGGGCGAGCAGACGGGCACCGTCGGTGCCCGGGGGGCGGAACAGGTACCGCACGGCGACCTCCGCGGAAGGCCTGGCGAACCGGTCTCGCGCGGCGGGGAGACCGTCGTCCCAGCCTGCCACGACCGGCGCGCGAGCGCCCGGCACCCCACGGGGGTGCCGGGCGGGACGACGGGGACTAGGCGGCCAGCGAGACCGCGGCGCCGGCGCGGTGGGCGGCCCGGCTGGTGGCGCCCACCAGGGCGAGCGCCGGCTCGGCGCCGGCCGGGACGAGCGTCTCGGCGGCGGGCGCGTCCTCGCTCGCGGCGGACCCGGCGGCGGCCTCGTCGGCCGGGACACCGGCGGGCAGCGGGCGGACGCGGGCGGCGGGGCCGCGCAGCTCGGTGCTGACCTCGGCGAGCAGGTCGGCGAGCTCGACGTCGAGGGCGTCGCAGATCGAGGCGAGCAGCTCGGAGGAGGCCTCCTTCTGCCCCCGCTCGACCTCCGAGAGGTAGCCCAGGCTCACCCGGGCGGCACCGGAGACGTCGCGCAGCGTCCGCCGCTGGCGCAGCCGGTGCCCGCGCAGGGTCCGCCCGAGCTCCGTACGCAGCAGCGTCATGGCCGTCTCCTGTCTGGCTGAGGGAAGAGCGGCGGCACCCGGGGGTGCCGTGCGCCCACGGTACGCGGCGCCACCGTCGGTTCCCGACCCGGCGGGGCCGCGTCCGCTCATGGCGTAACACCGCCACCCGCCTGGGCGTTCCCCCGTGGGCTCAGGCGGCGGTGTCGCTGCGCGAGCCGGTGGGCCCGGCCGCGCGGCGGGCGGCCGCGGCGCGCATCGCGCGGGCGCTGGTGCGGCGCAGCGAGAGCGCGCGGTGGACGTAGTCGAGGCCGGTGAGCAGCGTGAGCACCAGCGCCACGGCCATGACCCACCAGCGGGCGGTGGCCAGCAGGCCGGTCAGCGGCAGGATGTACAGGCCGATCGCCAGCGCCTGCACGACGGTCTTGGCCTTGCCGCCGCGGCTGGCGGCGATGACGCCGTGCCGGATCACCCAGAACCGCAGCAGCGTCACGCCGACCTCGCGGACGAGGATCGCCAGCGTCACCCACCAGGGCAGCAGCGCGAGCACCGACAGCCCGATGAGCGCGGTGCCGGTGAGCGCCTTGTCGGCGATCGGGTCGGCCAGCTTGCCGAACTCGGTGACCTGCCCGGTGCGCCGCGCGATGAGCCCGTCGTAGCGGTCGGTGATGATCGCCAAGGCGAAGAACACCGTGGCCCAGATGCGGCGGTCGTCGTCCATCCCGCCGTCGGAGAGCAGCAGCACGGCGAACACCGGCACCACGGCCAGCCGCAGCACGGTGAGTGCGTTGGGGAGGTTGACCAGGCGGGCCGACGACGGCGGGGTCGCCGCCGGGTCGGGGGCGACGGCGCTCACCGGGACCTCACCGGGCGGCCGGGACCAGCGCGGCCGCCACGAGGTCGATGCCCTCCGTGCCGGTGACCTCGGCGGTGAGCAGCTGCCCGGGGCGGGCGCCGTCGGGCACGCCGGTGACGGTGGTGGTGCCGTCGGCGTCCGGGTCCTGGTGGGCGGCGTGGCCGGCCCACACGCCCGGCCCCTCCTCCGCCGAGAGGTCCTCGGTCAGCAGCACCTCGACGCGGGTGCCGACCCGGTCCTCGGCGCGCTGGGCGGTGAGTTCCTCGACGAGGTCGGTGATCCGCCGGACCCGCGCGTCGATCTCGCCCTGGTCGAGCTTGCCCGGCAGGCCCATCGCCTCGGTGCCCTCCTCGTCGGAGTAGCCGAAGACCCCGACGGCGTCGAGGCGCGCGCCGGTGAGGAACCGCTCGAGCTCGGCGACGTCGTCCTCGGTCTCCCCCGGGAACCCGAGGATGACGTTGGTGCGGAACCCGGCCTCCGGCGCGAGCGACCGCGCTCGCTCGACGAGGGCCAGGAAGTCGTCGGTGCCGCCGAAGCGGCGCATCCGGCGCAGCAGCCCCGGCGAGGAGTGCTGGAAGGACAGGTCGAAGTAGGGCGCGACGCCGTCGGTGGTGGCGATGACCTCGAGCAGCCCGGGGCGCAGCTCCGCCGGCTGTAGGTAGGCCACCCGCACGCGGGCGATGCCCTCGACGGCGGCGAGCTGCGGCAGCAGGCGCTCCAGCGAGCGCAGGTCGCCGAGGTCCTTGCCGTAGGAGGTGGAGTTCTCGCTGACCAGCACGAGCTCGGTGACGCCCTGGCCGGCCAGCCAGCGCGCCTCGGTGAGCACGTCGGCCGGCGGGCGGGACACGAACGAGCCGCGGAAGGTGGGGATGGCGCAGAAGGCGCAGCGGCGGTCGCAGCCCGACGCCAGCTTGAGCGCGGCGGTGGGGCCTGACGCCAGCCGGCGGCGCTGCACCCAGCCGTGGCCGGGGATGGCGGGCGCCTCGGCGTCGCCCGCACGCCCCGCGGCCACCGCCGCGGTGCGCTCGACCGGGCTGATCGGCAGGAGCGTGCGGCGGTCGCGCGGGGTGTGCGGCACCAGCGGCCGGTCGGCGAGGACGTCGTCGAGCCGGTCGCCGATCGCGGCGTAGTCGTCGAAGCCGAGGACGGTGGCCTCGGGCAGCGCGCCCGCGAGCTCGGAGCCGTACCGCTCGGCCATGCACCCGACGGCGACGACGCGGGCGCCGGAGTCGGTGGCGGCGAGGATGGCGTCCACCGAGTCCTTCTTCGCCGACTCGATGAACCCGCAGGTGTTCACCAGCACCGCGTCGGCGCCCTCGGCGTCGTCGACGAGGCGGTAGCCGCCGTCGGCCAGCCGGCCGGCCAGTTCCTCGGAGTCCACCTCGTTGCGGGCGCACCCGAGGGTCACCACCGCCACGGTGCGGGCAGGGCCGGTCGGAGCGCTCACCGGACCATCGTAGGTGCTGTCCGGGACCGTTCCGGGTCGCGCCGGGGTGATGCTCCCCCCTCGGGGGCTCAGTCCTCGCCGCCGGGCAGGGTGCCGCCACGGAGCGTGAAGAGCACCGACTCCAGCTCGTCGGGCTTCACCAGCACGTCGCGGGCCTTGGAGCCCTCGGACGGGCCCACGACGCCGCGGGTCTCCATGAGGTCCATGAGCCGGCCGGCCTTGGCGAAGCCGACGCGCAGCTTGCGCTGCAGCATCGACGTCGACCCGAACTGGCTGGTGACCACGAGCTCGACGGCCTGGCACAGCAGGTCCAGGTCCCCGCCGATGTCCTCGTCGATCTCCTTCTTCTCGCCCTGCGCGGCGCTGAAGACCTCCTCGCGGTACTCCGGCTCCGCCTGGCGCTTGGTGAACTCGACGACCGCCTCGATCTCGGCGTCGGACACGTAGGCGCCCTGGACGCGGATCGGCTTGCCCGCGCCGATCGGCAGGAACAGGGCGTCGCCCATGCCGATCAGCTTCTCCGCGCCCGGCTGGTCGAGGATGACCCGGCTGTCGGTGAGGCTGGAGGTGGAGAACGCCAGCCGTGAGGGCACGTTGGCCTTGATGAGGCCGGTGACGACGTCGACCGAGGGCCGCTGCGTGGCGAGCACCAGGTGGATGCCGGCCGCGCGCGCCTTCTGCGTGATCCGGACGATCGACTCCTCGACGTCGCGCGGGGCGACCATCATGAGGTCGGCGAGCTCGTCGACGATCGCCAGGATGTAGGGGTAGGGCCGGTAGACCCGCTCGCTGCCGGGCGGGGCCACGATCTCGCCGCGCTCGACCTTGCGGTTGAAGTCGTCGATGTGCCGGACGCCGGTGGCGCGCATGTCCTGGTAGCGCTGCTCCATCTCCTCGACCAGCCAGGCCAGCGCGGTGGCGGCCTTCTTCGGGTCGGTGATGATCGGCGTGATCAGGTGCGGGATGCCGTCGTAGGGCGTGAGCTCGACCATCTTCGGGTCGACCAGGATCATCCGCAGCTGGTCGGGCGTGGCCCGCAGCAGCAGCGAGGTCAGCAGCGAGTTGATGCAGGAGGACTTGCCGGCACCGGTGGCACCGGCCACCAGCAGGTGCGGCATCTTCGCGAGGTTGGCGCACACGAAGCCGCCCTCGATGTCCTTGCCGAGGCCGACGAGCATCGGGTGCGGGTCCTGCTTGGCCGCCTGCGAGCGCATGACGTCGCCGAGGCTGACCGTCTCGCGGTCGGTGTTGGGCACCTCGACGCCGACGGCGGACTTGCCGGGGATGGGCGCCAGGATGCGGATGTTGTCGTTGGCGACCGCGTAGGCGAGGTTCTTCGTCAGCGCGGTGATCTTCTCGACCTTGACCGCGGGGCCCAGCTCGATCTCGTAGCGGGTGACCGTCGGGCCGCGGGTGAAGCTCGTGACGGCGGCGTCGACGTTGAACTGCTCCAGGACCCGGGTGATCGCCTCGATCGCGGCGTCGTTGGCCGACGAGCGGGCGCGCGGCGGGGTGCCGGGGCGCAGCGTGCTCAGCGAGGGCAGGACGTAGTCGCCCTCGACCGGCTGGATGACCAGCTGCTGCGGCTCCTCGACCGGCGGGAGGTCCTCGGGCGGGGCGGTGCGGTCGACGACGGCCGACCGCGGCGCCGTGGCGGCGGGCTCGGGCGCCGGCTCGTGCCGCACGGCCTCGCGGACGTCGGCGGTGGGCACGTGGTCGATCGGGCCCGTGGCGGAGGTGTCGGCCGCCTCGTCGGCGAGGATCTCGGCGAGGGCGGCGCGGGCCCGGCGGCCGCGCCGCGGCGGCGCGGGCTCCTCGTCCTCCTCGTAGGCGTCCTCGTCGTACCCGTCGTCGTCCCACTCCCCGTCGTCGCGGCCGGTGACCCGGTCGACGAAGGCGCGCAGCCGCTCGGGCACCTGGTGCAGCGGGGTGGCGGTGAGCACGAGAACCGCGAAGACGGCGAGCAGGGACAGCAGCACGACGGCGACGACGGCGCCGACGCCGGCGGTCAGCGGCGTGCCGACCGCCCAGCCGACGAGGCCGCCGGTGCCGGGCTCGCCCTCGACCGGGTCAGCGGGCGTGCCGACGACGGAGGCGATGCCGAGCACCGCCACGGTGGCGCACACCCAGCCGATGGCCAGCCGGCCGCGCGCCTCGGGGCGCGGGGCCCGGCGCAGCAGCCGCAGCGCGGCCAGGAACAGGACGGCGGGCAGCAGGAGGACCAGCGAGCCGACGACCCAGCGGGTGGCGTCGGCCATCCCGGCGCCGACCGGGCCGATCCCGTCGAACCAGGCGGCCGCGCCGAGGACGACGGCCAGGCCGAGGACGGCGAGGCCGGCGCCGTCGCGGCGGTGCTCCGGCGCGAGCGGCTCGGCCTCCTCCGGGCGGGCGATCGAGCGGGCCAGGCTGCCGGCGCCGCGGGCGAGCAGCCCCCAGGTGCCGGAGGCGGCGCGCCAGGCGGCCCCGGCGGCACCGGGACCCTTCGCGGGGGCGGGCTTGCGGGCCGGGGGCTTGCGGTTGCCGTTGCGGGCGGGCGTGCGCGAGGCCGGCCGCTTCCCCGAGGCCGTCGACCCGGACCGGCCCTTCGGGGCCGAGCCGGCCGGCCGGCGCGAGGGCGTGGTGCGGGCAGGCATGCGTCGAACGGTAGCCGCCGTCCAGGCTCCTCCCAGGCAGGCGAGGAGTCGTGTCCCCCGCCTACGGTCGCCCCCATGACCCCACCGGTGTCCCCTCCCCCGGCCGTCCCGTACGGCAGCTGGCCCACCCCGGTCACCTCCGCGCTCGTCGTCCGCGCCGCCGCCCGGCTCGGTGAGGTCGCCGTGGACGGCGGCGCGGTCTGGTGGTCGGAGTCGCGGCCGGGCGAGGGCGGGCGGTCGGCCCTGCTGCGCCGGACGGCCGACGGCGCGGTCACCGACGTGCTGCCCGTGCCGTGGAACGCCCGCACCCGCGTGCACGAGTACGGCGGCGGCGCGTGGACGGTCGCCGGGGGCACCGTGTGGTTCACCCACTTCGACGACCAGCGGCTGTACCGGCTCGACCCGGGCGCCGACGGCCCGGTCGCCGTCACCCCGGAGCCGGAGCTGCCCGCCGGCGTCCGCTACGCCGACCTCACGCCCACCGGCGACGGCGCGCTGCTCGCCGTCCGGGAGACCCACACCGCGAGCGGCGCGGCGGCCGACGTCGTGAACGAGGTCGTGCGGGTGGCCCCCGACGGGTCCGCCGAGGTGCTGGTCAGCGGCCCCGACTTCGTCTCCGACCCGCGCCCCGGCCCGGACGGGTCGCTGGCGTGGCTGCAGTGGGACCACCCGCACATGCCCTGGGACGCCGCGCAGCTGGTGGTGCGCGACTCCTCCGGCACGGAGACCGTCGTGGCCGGCGGCCCGGGCGAGTCGGTGGTGCAGCCGACCTGGGACGACGGCGGCACGCTGTGGTTCGCCTGCGACCGCACCGGGGTCTGGGCGCTGTGGCGCCGGCGGCCGGGCGGGGCGGCGGAGCTCGCGCTCGACCTCGGCCGCGACCTCGCCGGCCCCCAGTGGCGGTTCGGCTCCCGCTCCTTCGCCGTGCTCCCGGGCGGCCGGGTGGTGCTCGCCGGCGACGAGGCACTGGTCGTGCGCGAGCCCGACGGGTCGACGGCGGAGGTGCCGCTGCCCGGGTGGCCGGTGCTGCAGTACCTGACCGCCGACGGCGACGGCGTCGTGTGCTCGGCCGGCGGGCCCACCAGCGAGCCGGTGGTGCTGCGCGCGGGCCTCGACGGCCGGGCCGAGGTGCTCCGTCCGGCCCGCGACCTCGGGCTGGACCGCTCGTGGCTGTCGGTGCCCGAGCAGGTGGTCTTCCCCACCGAGGACCGCGGCACCGGCATCGCCGAGGCGCACGCCTCGGTCTACCCGCCGACCAACCCGGACGGAACCGCCCCGGCGGGCGAGCTGCCGCCGCTGGTGGTGATGGTCCACGGCGGGCCGACGTCGGCCCACGACCGGACGCTGAACCCGGAGATCCAGTACTTCACCTCGCGCGGGTTCTGCGTCGCGCACGTCGACTACCGCGGGTCCACCGGGCACGGCCGCCGGTACCGCGACGCGCTGCAGGGCCGCTGGGGCGTGCTTGACCTCGACGACGTCGCCGCCTGCGCCCGGTACCTCGCCGACTCCGGGCGGGTCGACCCGGCCCGGATGGCGATCCGCGGCGGGTCGGCCGGCGGCTACACGACGCTGGCCGCGCTCACCCTGCGCCCGGGCACGTTCACCGCCGGCGCGAGCCACTTCGGCGTCGCCGACCTCGCGGCGCTGGCCGCCGACACGCACAAGTTCGAGTCGCGCTACCTCGACGGGCTCGTGGCGCCGTGGCCGGCCGGCGCCGCCGTCTACGCCGAGCGCTCCCCCATCACCCACGTCGACGCGCTGCGCACCCCGCTCGCGGTGTTCCAGGGCGCGGAGGACGCCGTGGTGCCGCCGGAGCAGGCCGAGGTGATGGTCGCGGCGCTGCGCGAGCAGCGGGTGCCGCACGCGTACCTGCTGTTCGAGGGCGAGCAGCACGGCTTCCGGCGGGCGGAGAACATCCGCGCCGCCCTCGACGGCGAGCTGTCCTTCTACGCGCAGGTGTGGGGCTTCGACCTGCCCGCGGAGGAGGGCATCGAGCCGGTGACCGTCGTCCGGTGAGCACGGTCCACTGATCCTGCGCTGAACCGCCGGGGCGCGGCGGCCGTATGCCTCCCCGACGGGGTCGGGCGCCGGGAGGTCGCGGATGGGACGGCACACACGGCCGCCGGTGGAGCAGCTGGACGTGCAGGCGGCCTACGCCGCGCACGGGCCGGAGCTCTACCGGTTCGCGCTGCGCCAGCTCGGCGACGGCGGCGCGGCGCAGGACGTCGTGCAGGAGGTGTTCCTGCGGGCCTGGCGGGCGTCGGCGTCCTTCGACCCGCAGCTGGCCAGCCTGCGCACGTGGCTGTTCGCGATCGCGCGCAACGTGGTGGTCGACGAGGCCCGGCGCTTCGCCGTCCGCCCCTGGCAGCGGCAGCTGACCGACGACGCCGGCGCCGACGCGCCCCCGGTCGCGGCCGCCGACGAGGGGCTGGTCGACGCGTGGGTCGTGGAGGAGGCGCTGCGCCGGATCAGCCCGGAGCACCGGACGGCGATCGTGCAGACGCACCTGCGCGGCCGGCCGTACGGGGAGGTGGCCGCCGAGCTCGGCGTGCCGGTCGGGACGGTCCGCAGCCGGGTGTTCTACGGGCTCAAGGCGCTGCGCCTGGCCCTCGACGAGATGGGGGTCGAGCCGTGAGCGGCGCGCACGGGGACGAGCACCGGGAGCTGCGCGAGATGCTCGGCGCCTACGCGCTCGGGCACCTGACCCCCGCCGAGCGCGACCGGGTGCGCGCCCACCTCGACGGCTGCGCCGACTGCCGCGCCGAGCTGGCCGACATCGCGCCGCTGGCCGCGCGGCTGGCCGCCGTCGACCCCGACGCGCTCGACGAGACCCCCACTCCCCCGCCGGACCTCGGCGCCCGCGTCCTCGCGCGCGTCGCCGAGGAGCGCCGGCGGCAGGTGGTGCCGCTGCGCCGCGCCGCCGTGCGCCGGGGCGCGCTGACGGCCGCGGCGGTGGCCGGGGTGGCCGCGGCGGGCGGCGTCGTCGGGTGGCTGGTCCGGCCGGTGCCCGACCCGCCGCCGCTGGAGCCCGTGGCCGTGCAGGCCGTGGCGCCGGGCGTGCAGGCCACCGCGGACCTGGTGCCGCACACGTGGGGCGTGGAGGTGAAGCTCACCGGGACCGGCTTCGCCGACGGCGAGGTCTACCGGGTGGCGGTCACCGACGACGAGGGCCGCGAGGTGTCGGCCGGGGAGTTCGTCGGCGTCGGCGCGGCGGAGCTGCGCTGCAACCTCAACTCGTCGGTGCTGCGCGA
The DNA here is from genome assembly GCF_054049975.1 of Geodermatophilus sp. SYSU D01119. Taxonomy (NCBI): domain Bacteria; kingdom Bacillati; phylum Actinomycetota; class Actinomycetes; order Geodermatophilales; family Geodermatophilaceae; genus Geodermatophilus; species Geodermatophilus sp. SYSU D01119. The sequence continues at coordinate 31,831 of NZ_JBJGYL010000038.1, forward strand.
CGACGCCGTCGCGTTCGAGGTGGTCGACGCCGACGGCGAGGTGGTGGTCCGCTCCTCGTTCTGAGGGGCGTCCCGAGTGGCCGGGGCGGCGCCGGCCCCCGTGCCCGGCGCCGCCCCCGGGTGCATACGGGGGCGGCGCCGGCGGCGTTCAGACCTCGAGGACGGTCGGGATGATCATCGGCCGGCGGCGGTAGCGGTCGCTGACCCACTTGCCCACCGTGCGGCGGATGACCTGCGAGAGCCGGTGCGCGTCGCGCTGGCCGTCGGCGAGCTCGCGCGTGAGGTTGTCCTCGACCAGGCGCAGCACCTCGTCGAACGCGGTCGGGTCGTCGGAGAAGCCGCGGGTGGACAGGTGCACCGGCCGCACGATCGTGCCGGTGGAGGGCTCGACGACGACGGTGAGCGCGACGAAGCCCTCGTCGCCGAGGATGCGCCGCTCCTGCAGTGACTCCTCGCCGACGTCGCCGACGTTGAGCCCGTCGACGTAGACGTTGCCCACCGGCACCGACCCGGTGATCGAGGCCTTGCCGTCGACGAGGTCCACGACCACGCCGTCCTCGGCGAGGATGACCCGGTCCGCCGGCATGCCGGTCTGCTCGGCCAGCGCCGCGTGCGCCCGCAGGTGCCGCCACTCGCCGTGCACCGGCATGAGGTAGCGCGGCTTGGCCACGTTGAGCAGCGTGCGCAGCTCGCCGGCCGGGGCGTGCCCGGAGACGTGCACCATCGCCGTCTCCTTGTGCACGACGGTGGCGCCGAGCCGCGCGAGGCCGTTGATGACCTTGTAGACGGCGGTCTCGTTGCCGGGCACGAGCGAGGACGCCAGCACGATCGTGTCGCCGGCCTCGATGGTGACCTGGGAGTGCTCGCCGCGAGCCATGCGGCCCAGGGCCGACAGCGGCTCGCCCTGCGACCCGGTGCTGACCAGCACGACCTGTTCCGGCGGCATGCTGGTGGCCTCGTCGAGGCTGACCATCAGGCCGGGCGCGACGCGCAGCAGGCCGAGGTCGCGGGCGACGCCCATGTTGCGGACCATCGAGCGCCCCACGAAGGCGCACTTGCGGCCGTGCGCCTCGGCGGCGTCGAGCACCTGCTGGATGCGGTGCACGTGGCTGGCGAAGCTGGAGACGATCAGCCGCTGGGTGGCGCGGCGGAACACGTCCTCCAGCACCGGGCCGATGTTGCGCTCGGGGACGACGAAGCCGGGCACCTCGGCGTTGGTCGAGTCGGCGAGCAGCAGGTCGATGCCTTCGAGGCCCAGCCGGGCGAAGGCGCCGAGGTCGGTGAGGACGCCGTCGAGGGGCAGCTGGTCCATCTTGAAGTCGCCGGTGTGCACCAGGACGCCCGCGGGCGTGTGCACGGCGACGGCCAGCGCGTCGGGGATCGAGTGGTTGACCGACACGAACTCGCAGTGGAACGGCCCGGCGACGTGGTCGTCGCCGGCGGCCACCTCGACCAGCGTCGGGTCGAGCCGGTGCTCGCGCAGCTTCGCCGCGACCAGCGCCAGGGTGAACCGGGAGCCCACCAGCGGGATGTCGCCGCGCAGCCGCAGCAGGTAGGGGATGGCGCCGATGTGGTCCTCGTGACCGTGGGTGAGGACGACGGCCTCGATGTCGGCCAGGCGGTGCTCGATGACCCCGAAGTCGGGGAGGATGAGGTCGACGCCGGGCTGCTCGGCCTCGGGGAACAGCACGCCGCAGTCGATGACCAGCAGCTTGCCGTCGAACTCCAGCACGGCCATGTTGCGGCCGATCTCGCCCAGCCCGCCGAGGGCGATGACGCGCAGGCCGCCGGCGGGCAGCGGCGGCGGGGCCTGCAGGTCCAGGTGCGGCTGGGTGGCCTGTCCGGCCGAGCTGACGGTCACAGGGGGACGCCTCCGGAGGCGAGGTCGGTGCGCAGCTGCGCGATCTGATCGGGCGTGGCGTCGACCATCGGCGGGCGCACGGGGCCCGCGGGCAGCCCGAGCTCGCGCAGCGCGGCCTTCACCATGATCACGCCCTGGGTGCGGAAGATGCCGGTGTAGACCGGCAGGAGGGCCTGGTTGACCTCGCGCGCCTTCACCAGGTCACCGGCCTCGACGGCGGCGATGAGCTCGGCCAGGCGGGGGCCGACCAGGTGCCCGACGACGCTGACGACGCCGACGGCGCCGAGGGCCAGCAGCGGCAGGTTGAGCATGTCCTCGCCGGAGTAGTAGGCGAGGTCGGTGCGGGCGAGGGTCCAGGCGACGGCGCCGAGGTCGGCCTTGGCGTCCTTCACCGCGACGATCCGCGGGTGCTCAGCGGCGCGGACCAGCGTCTCGACCTCGATCGGGACCACCGAGCGCGGCGGGATGTCGTAGAGCATCACCGGCAGGTCGGTGGAGTCGGCGACCGAGGTGAAGTGCCGCAGCAGCCCGGCCTGGGGCGGCTTGTTGTAGTACGGCGTCACGACGAGCAGGCCGTGCGCGCCCAGCCGCTCGGCGTCGCGGGCCCGGTCGATGCTGTGCGCGGTGTCGTTGGTGCCCACCCCGGCGACGACGACGGCGCGGTCGCCCACCGCGTCGAGGACCGCCTCGAGGACGGCGCGGCTCTCGGCGTCGCTGACCGTCGGCGCCTCCCCCGTCGTCCCGAGGACGACCAGGCCGTCGTGGGCGCCCCGGTCGACGAGGTGCGCGGCCAGCTCCTGGGCCCCGGCGAGGTCGATCGAGCCGTCCTCGGCGAACGGGGTGACCATCGCCGTGAGGACGCGCCCGAAGGGCCGGGCGGGGTCGGTGGTCATGCGGTCGAATCTACCGACCGTCGCGGACGGCGCCGGTCCCGGCAGCGGGCGCCCGCCCGTACTCGCTGACCGCGTACCGCAGCCCCGACGACGAGAGGGCCCAGCCGTCCTCCGGCGTCCGCGAGACCCGCCGCCACTCCCCGCCCGGGGCGGGGGCGCAGGTGTCGCCGTCGACGAGCAGGTCGACGTCGGTGACCACCAGCCGGGAGGCGTGCGGCAGGAACGCGGCGTACACCTCCGCGCCCCCGATCACCCAGCAGTCGGGGGCGGCGGCGAGCACCTCCTCCGGCGAGCCGGCCCGCTCGGCGCCGTCGGCGGACCAGGCGGCGTCCCGGGTGAGGACGACGTTGCGCCGCCCGGGCAGCGGCCGGTTGCGCGCGGGCAGCGACTCCCAGGTGCGCCGGCCCATGACGACGGTGGAGCCGGTGGTCAACTGCTTGAACAGCCGCAGGTCCTCGGGCAGGTGCCAGGGCAGCCGCCCGCCCGCGCCGATGACCCGGTCGTGCGCCTGCGCCCAGATCAGCGAGACCGGCACCCGTCAGACCGCGACGGCGGCACGGATGGCCGGGTGGGGGTCGTACCCGTGCAGGACGAGGTCCTCGAGGCGGTGGTCGAACAGCGACGGCGCGGGCGCGATCTCCAGCGTCGGGAACGGCCGGACCTCGCGGGAGAGCTGCTCGCGGACCTGCTCGACGTGGTTGCTGTAGACGTGGCAGTCGCCGCCGACCCAGATGAACTCGCCGGGCTCGAGGCCCGCCTGCGCGGCGACCATGCGGGTGAGCAGCGCGTAGCTGGCGATGTTGAACGGGACGCCGAGGAACATGTCGGCGCTGCGCTGGTAGAGCTGGCAGGACAGCCGGCCGTCGTGCACGGCGAACTGGAACAGCGCGTGGCAGGGCGCGAGCGCCATCTCCGGCAGCGCGGCGACGTTCCAGGCCGAGACCACCATGCGGCGGGAGTCCGGGTCCGTGCGCAGCGTGTCGAGGACGCCCTGGATCTGGTCGATGGTGGAGCCGTCGGGCGCGGGCCACGAGCGCCACTGGACGCCGTAGACGGGCCCGAGGTCGCCGTCCTCGTCGGCCCACTCGTCCCAGATGCTGACGCCGTTCTCCTGCAGCCAGCGCACGTTGCCGTCGCCGCGCAGGAACCACAGCAGCTCGACGGCGACCGACCGCCAGTGCACCTTCTTCGTCGTGACGAGCGGGAACGACGCCGACAGGTCGTAGCGCAGCCGCTCGCCGAAGGTGCTCACGGTGCCGGTGCCGGTGCGGTCGGATTTCGGCGTCCCGGTCTCCAGGATCCGCCGGAGCAGGTCCTCGTACTGGGTGTCGACTCCGGTGCTGCTGCTCCCCACGGCGGGCCAGCCTAGGCGACGACGGTGCGCGGGGCGGGCAGCACGGAGGTGAGGTCGGCCGCGAGGTCCCCGCGCCCGGCGACCGCGACGTCGTCGAGCTCGAGCCACGTCGCCGCGAGCGCCAGCTCGGCGGCGAGAGCGCCGGCCACCTCCGCGCGGTCGGCGCCCTCCTCCGCGTGCGCGGCCTGCACCCGCAGCACGCCGGCCTGCCGGTCCGCCTTGAGGTCGACGCGGGCCACGAGGCGGTCGCCGAGCAGGAAGGGCAGCACGTAGTAGCCGTGCACCCGCTGCGCGGCCGGGGTGTAGATCTCCAGGCGGTAGCGGAAGCCGAAGATGCGCTCGACCCGCGGCCGCTCCCACACCAGCGAGTCGAACGGCGACAGCAGCGCCCGCGCGCGGATCCACCGGGGGCGGCGGGCGGCGGGGTCGAGCCACGCGGGGGCGCCCCACCCGGCGACCTCGACCGGCACCAGTTCCCCCGCCTCCTCGAGCTCGGCGATCGCCTGCCGCGCCTGGGCGGGACGGAGCCGGAAGTAGTCGCGCAGGTCGCGCTCGGTGGCCACGCCGAGGGCGCGGGCGGCGGTGCGCACCAGCTCCCGGACGGCGTCGCCGGGGTCGGGCGTGGGCGCGTGCACGACGGCGGCGGGGAGCACCCGCTCGGTGAGGTCGTAGACCCGCTCGAACGACGTCGTGCGGGCACGGGCGGTGAGCGCCCCGGTGTAGAAGAGCCACTCCAGGGCGACCTTGCCCGCGTGCCAGTTCCACATCTGGCCGGGCCTGTCGGGGCGCGGCTCGGCGAGGTCGCTGGCCTTGAGCGGCCCGGCCTCCCGCACCCGGTCGAGCACCTCGGCGACGTAGCCGGGCCGCTCGCGCTGGATGCGCACCATCGAGCCCCACGCGTGCTCCTCCGCGGCTGCCATGCGCCAGCGCAGGTACGGGTGCAGCCGCACCGGCAGGTAGGACGCCTCGTGCGCCCAGAACTCGAACACCTCGTGCCGCCGGCCGATGAAGTCGTCGAGGACCGGCCGCCGGTAGCCGCCCAGCCGGCTGTAGTAGGGCAGGTAGTGCGAGCGGGAGACGACGTTGACCGAGTCGATCTGGACGACGGCCAGCCGCTCGGTGGTGCGGCGCAGCTGCCGGCTGTCGACGGCGCCCGCAGGGCGCGGCTCGGCGAAGCCCTGGGCGGCCAGCGCGATGCGCCGGGCGAGTGCGGCGGGGAGCCGTTCGGCGGTCGGTGCGGCCACGGGGGCGATCTTGCCGCGCGGGTGTGACGGTCCGCGCCCCGGTGCCGACCTAGGCTGCCCGCGTGGAGCCCCGTCCCCTCTTCCCGCGTCTGACCGGCTCGGCGGAGGTGTCGGTGCGCCCGGCGCTGCCGTCCGACGCGGCCGACGTCGCCCGCGTGCAGGAGCTGGCCTGGCGGTCGGCTCCCGCGGGCGCGGTGCCCGGCGCGGTCCTCGAGTCCTGGGACGCGGCCGCCGCGGCCGCGTCGTGGGCGGCGGCGATCAGCGACCCGCCCTCCCCGGGGCACGCGGTGCTGGTGGCGCTCGACGGGGCGCAGGTCGTCGGCTTCGCCGCGGTGGCGCCTGCCGAGGCGGACGCGGCCGGTCCGGTCACCGAGCTCGTCCTGGTGCTCGTGGAGCCGCGCTGGGGACGGCGGGGGCACGGCAGCCGCCTGCTGGCGGCCGTCGCCGACCGCGCCGTGGCGGCCGGCGCGGTCCGGCTGCTCACCTGGCTCGCCGAGCACGACACCGTGACCGCGGGGTTCCTCGAGTCGGCCGGCTGGGACCGGGACGGCTGGGTGCGCACCCTCGACACCGGGGAGGCGCCGCTGCGCGAGGTCCGCTGGCACACCCTGCTGGGAGGAGAGGCATGACGTTCACCGGGTTCCCCGACGAGGGCCTCGTCTTCTACGAAGGCCTGGAGGCCGACAACTCGAAGACGTACTGGACCCGGTCGAAGGCCGTCTACGACTCGTGCGTGCGGGCGCCCATGCAGGCGCTGGTGGACGTCCTCGCACCGGAGTTCGGCCCGGCGAAGCTGTTCCGCCCCTACCGGGACGTCCGCTTCAGCCACGACAAGACGCCGTACAAGACGCACCAGGGAGCGGTCGCGGTCCCGGAGGGGCGCGGCGCGGGCGCCTGGTACGTGGAGATCTCCGCGGAAGGGCTGCGGGTCGCCGGCGGCGCCTGGCGCCTGGAGTCCGACCAGGTCGAGCGCTACCGCCGCGCGGTGGCCGACGACGTGCAGGGCCCGCGGCTGCGTGCCGAGGTGGAGCGACTGGCAGCCGGCGGCTGGGACGTGTCCGGCGACCGGCTCACCCGGGTGCCGAAGGGCTACGACGTCGACGACGCCCGAGCCGACCTCCTGCGGCACCGCTCGCTGCACGCGGGGCGCCTGTTCGAGTTCGCGGACTGGCTGCACGGGCCCGACGCGCTCGAGCACGTGCGGACCGCCTGGCGCGATCTCACCGCCCTGAACGCCTGGCTCGCCGACAACGTCGGCGCGACGACCAAGGAGGTCCGCCGGCGCTGACCGTGGCGCATTCCGTCACGGCGGGTCCTGTCACGGCGGATGCCGGAAATGCAGCAAGGGCCCCCACCGGGTGGTGGGGGCCCTTGCTGTGAAGAGTTGTCCGGCGGCGTCCTACTCTCCCACCCCGTCTCCAGGGCAGTACCATCGGCGCTGAGAGGCTTAGCTTCCG
>NZ_JBJGYL010000039.1:0-36089 GCF_054049975.1 Geodermatophilus sp. SYSU D01119
CCCCCCCCAGCCCCCCCCCCCAGCCCCCCCCCCCCCCCCCCCCCCCCCCCCCCCCCCCCCCCCCCCCCCCCCCCCCCCCCCCCCCCCCCCCCCCCCCCCACGCCGGTCAGGTGAGGTTCGCGGGCTCCACGGCCGGGACGTCGAGGTGCTCGAGCAGCGCCACGACCGACTCCTGCGGCCGCTCCACGTGCGGCGAGTGCCCCACACCGGGCAGCACGACCTCGCGGTAGGCGCCGCCGGAGGCCGCGTAGCGGTCGAGCACCGCGCGGGTCTGGGTGACCATCGGCTGCGGCGGGCAGACCTCCGCACCGGGCCACCCGGGCACCGCGCCGAGCTGCCCGAGGTACGCCAGGTCGAACACCGAGGTGTCGGAGACGATGGCGTCGGCGTCGCCGCGCAGCCACAGCACGGGGGGCTTGACCGGCAGGTCGACGATGCCGGAGACGTCGAACACCGTCGGCGCCATCGTGTTGAGCACCCCGCGCGGGCCGGGCGCCGTCATCGGCCAGGTCTCGCTGGGGACGGCGTCGCCCGGGTAGTTGTCCTCGCCGGTGCGGGTGGACAGCATCGCGGCGACGAACACGTCCTCGAGCTGCGGGTCGATCGGCAGCGAGCCGGGCGCCACGTAGAACGCGCGCAGGATCGACCGCGGGCTGGTCGGCGCGGCGTCGGAGGTGTCGCCGGCGGCGAGCGCCGCCACGAACTCCGGGTTGGCCGCTCCCCCGCCCGAGCCCGCGCCGTCGGCGGCCAGCAGCCGCCCCTCGGGTCCGGCGGTGCCGCCGAACCCGTACGGGGACACCGGCGCGACGAGCGCCACCGACGCCACCTCGCCCGGGGCGTCGAGCAGGTACTGCAGGACGACGCCGGCGCCCATGCTCCAGCCGACCAGGTGCACGCGGTCGAGGCCGAGGGCGTCCACCAGCGCGGCGACGTCGTCGGCCCAGTCCCGCACGCCGCGGCGGGCGTCCACCGGCAGCGGGTCGGTGTCGCCGTAGCCGCGCAGGTCGACGGCGAGCACGCGGTGCCGGCCGGTCTCGTGCACGGTGCGCAGGGCGTGCTGCCAGAACAGCGCCGAGCTCACGTTGCCGTGCACGAACAGCACCGCCTCGCCCGGCCCGGCGGGGTCGGTGCCCTCGGGGTGCAGCACGTTCTGGGTCAGGCGCGCGGTGGGCACCCGGGTGGCGGTCACCCCGGGGAGCAGGACGTCGGCCATGGCGGTACTCCTCGAGAGGGGCGGGGGTGGCGGGCACACGCTAGCGACGGCGGCCACACCGCGGGTGCACCAGGCGCACCACCGGCCCCCGCGAGGTCCGGGACCCGGCCGCGGGACCGACCTAGCATCGACGGCGATGACCAGCGCACGGACCGGCACCCGCCCCGCGGCCGCGCGCCCGGGGGCGAAGCGCCCGCCGGCGAGGAAGGCGCCGTCGAAGCGCCCGCCGGCGAAGCGGCCCGCGGCGAGGTCGGCCCCCGCGAAGCGGCCGGGCGGCAACCCGTGGGTGTGGCGGCACTGGTGGCCGGCGCTGCTGGTCGGCGTCGTCGTGCTCGCGTCGATCGTCTGGGGGGACGACCGCCCGGAGCCGGTGGCGGCGACGGCGCTGTGCACGGTGCCCTCGACGTCGGTGACCCTGAGCGGCGAGCAGTGGACCAACGCCCAGACCATCGCCGGGGTGGCGAAGGAGCGCGGGCTGCCCGAGCGGGCGATCGTCATCGCGCTGGCGACGGCGATGCAGGAGTCGACGCTGCGCAACCTCGACTACGGCGACCGCGACTCCCTCGGCCTGTTCCAGCAGCGGCCGTCGCAGGGCTGGGGCACGCCCGCGCAGGTGCAGGACCCGGTCTACGCGGCCGGCCAGTTCTACGACCGGCTGGTGCGGGTGCCCGGCTGGGACACCATGCGGCTCACGGAGGCCGCCCAGCTCGTGCAGCGCTCCGGCTTCCCGGAGCTGTACCAGCAGCACGAGCCCCTGGCGGCCGCGCTGACGGCGGCGCTGCGCACGGACGACCGGACGCGCAACTGCGGCTGACCGCTCAGGTCACCCGGCCGCGGCTCTTGCCGTGGAGCTCCGGGCGGTCGAAGGCAGCGGACATCCCGGCGGTGCCGGCGAGGCTGCGGTTGCGGTGCAGGCGCGCCTCGAGGGCGAGCAGCGCCACGAGGGTGGCGACGGGGACGAGCAGGAACACGACGAGGAACACGGCGGGGCCTCCCGGCCTGGCCGGGCGGGGTGCCCGGCGGGGAGGACCACCGTGTCGGGCGGCACTTGCAGGTGTCTGGCGGAGAACTGCCGCCACCGTGCCGGTCCCTTGCAGGCGACTGGTGGCGGGCCTGCTCAGGCGGTGAGGCGCTCCGCGGCGGCGTCGATCCGCTCGTCGGTGGCCGTGAGCGCGAAGCGCACGTGCCGGGCGCCGGCCGGGCCGTAGAAGGAGCCGGGCGCGGGCACGATGCCCAGGCCCGCCAGCCACTCGACCGTCGTCCAGCAGTCCTCGTCGCGGGTGGCCCACAGGTAGAGCCCGGCCTCGGAGTGGTCGATGCGCAGGCCGGCGGCCCGCACCGCGGCGGCCAGCCGCTCGCGGCGGCGCCGGTAGCGCTCGCGCTGCTCGTCGACGTGCGCGTCGTCGTCCAGCGCCGCGGTCATCGCGGCCTGCACCGGCCCGGGGACCAGCAGGCCGAGGTGCCGGCGGACCTCCCACACCCGGCGGACCAGCACCGGGTCGCCGGAGAGCAGCCCGGCGCGGTAACCGGCCGCCGTGGACTGCTTGGACAGCGAGTGCACCGCCAGCAGGCCGGTGTGGTCCTCGCCGGCGACGGCGGGGTGCAGCAGCGAGCGCGGCTGCACCTCCCAGCCGAGGGTGGCGTAGCACTCGTCGGCGACGACCGGGACGCCGTGCGCGCGGCCCCAGGCGGCCCAGGCGCGCAGCTCGTCGTCGGACAGCACCCGCCCGTGCGGGTTGCCGGGTGAGTTCAGCCAGACCAGGACGACCCCGGCGGCGTCGGCGGGCGGGGCGTCGGCGCGGCGCACCGCGAGCCCCGACAGCACGGCGCCGACCTCGTAGGTCGGGTAGGCGACCTCGGGGATCAGCACCGTGCCCTCGCGCAGGCCCAGCAGCGTGGGCATGAGCGCGACGAGCTCCTTGGAGCCGATCGTCGGCACCACCGACGGGTCGGCGCCCAGCGGGTCGGCCAGCGTCACGCCCAGGCGGCGCTGCAGCCACCCGGCGGCGGCGGTGCGCAGCTCCCGGGTGCCCAGCGCCATCGGGTAGCCCGGCGAGTTCCCGGCCCCGGCCAGCGCGGTGCGCAGGACCTCCGGCGTCTCGTCGACCGGCGTCCCGATGGACAGGTCGACGATGCCGCCGGGGTGCTGCGCCGCGCGGGCGCGGGCGGCCTCCAGGCTGTCCCAGGGGAAGTCGGGCAGCCGGTGGCCGGCCGCCGTCCCCGCCGTGGTCGTCAGTGCCCCTCGCCCTGCGGCGGGAGGGCCGCCACCAGCGGGTGGTCGTGGCCGACCTTGCCCGTCTTGGCGGCGCCGCCGGGGCTGCCCAGGTCGGAGAAGAACTCCACGTTGGCGTTGTAGAAATCCTTCCACTTGTCCGGGACGTCGTCCTCGTAGTAGATGGCCTCCACCGGGCACACCGGCTCGCAGGCGCCGCAGTCGACGCACTCGTCGGGGTGGATGTAGAGCATCCGGTCGCCCTCGTAGATGCAGTCCACCGGACACTCGTCGATGCACGCCTTGTCGAGGACGTCGACACAGGCCTGGGTGATCACGTAGGTCACGGTGGGTCCTCCCGGGGGACGTGCGGGCAGCGCCCCGGCTCGGGGCCGGGGGCGCGCGGATCTGCGGTCAAGTATGGCCCCGGCCCCCCGCGTCGGGCGCGACGGGTGGACGCACCCGCCCCGGGAGGAGGAGGTCGCCGCCGACCCCGCAGGATCGGGGCATGGGACAGAGCCGCTCGCCGCTGGGGGTCACCGACCTGGAGCGCCTCGCCGCGCGCGGCTGGCCGGCCCCGGAGGAGGAGCCGCTGGGCGGGTGGCTGCTGCGCGCCGGCGGCGGCTTCACCGGCCGGGCGAACACCGCGCTGGTCACCGGCGACCCCGGGCTGCCGCTGCCGGAGGCCACCGACGCCGTCGTCCGCTGGTACCGGGCCCGCGGGCTGCGACCGGGGGTCGCGCTGCCCGGCGTGCAGGCCCGGGGCGCCGGCGCGGCGCTGGCGGCGGCCGGGTGGGAGCGCACCGAGGACGTGCTGGTGCTCACCGCCCCGCTGGCCGCGCGCGCCGGCGACGACGTCGAGCTGGCCCCCTCCCCCGGCGACGACTGGCTGGCCCTCTACCGGCCCGACGCCGACCCCGCCGCCGCCCGCGCGGTGCTGGCCGGCGGGGACCGCCCCGTCTTCGCCGCCGTCCGGCCGGAGCCGGGTGCGCCCCCGGTCGCCGTCGCCCGCGGGGTGGTCACCGGCGACTGGCTCGGGGTGAGCGCGCTGACCGTGGCCGAGGGGCACCGCCGCCGCGGGCTGGCCGGCACGGTCATGACCGCGCTCACCCGCTGGGGCGCCGGGCGGGGCGCACACTGGGTCTACCTGCAGGTGTCGGCGTCCAACGCGCCCGCGCGGGAGCTCTACCGCCGCGCCGGCTACGTCGAGCACCACCGCTACCACTACCGCTGGGCGCCCGGGGCGGCCTGACGCTCACCCGGCGGGGGCAGACGCCTCAAGGGTTCCGGAACAGCGCCGATCAGAACGGTGTGACCGAGCTGCCAGGGACCTCCCCCGGGGCACCGGCGTGGCCGGCCTCCTCCTCCGACTCGCCCTTCGACGCCGAGGCCGCGCTGGAGCACCGGCTGACCTCGCTGCGCCTGGCCCTGGGCGCCGCCCGCGTGTCGGTGTGGATCCACGAGGCCGACACCGACCTCGGCGTGCCCTTCGCGCAGTCCGTCGACGAGCACGCCGGCCCCGGCAACGCCACCGTCCGCGTGCCGCTCGCCGTCAGCCGCTCCCCGTTCCTCACCACCCTCGTGCGCGACCGGCGCCCGCTCGCCGTCACGCCCGGCGACCCCGGACCGGAGGCGCGCGAGCTCGCCGCGCTGGGCGTGCACGACGCCGCCGGCACCCCGGTGCTGCGCGGCGGCGACGTCGCCGGCGTGCTGGTCGTCGAGCCGGCCCGCTGCGGCACCGACCCCCGCGTGGCGCGCACCGCCGCCGGCCTGGGCGCGGCCCTGGCCGGCGCCTGGGCGCGGCGCACCGAGCGGCGCCGGATGGAGTCGGCGGAGACGCTGCTGGAGGTCGTGGAGGCCGCCACCCAGGCCCGCTCGGTCGACGCGCTGCTCGGCTCCGCCTGCGAGCGCCTGGCCGCCCTCGGCGGGGTCGACCGCGCGTGCGTCTTCCTCGTCGAGGACGGCCGGCCCGTGCCGAGCATGGCCCGCTACGCCGACGGCCGCCGCGACCCGGCCACCTGGCGGCGGTTCCGCGGCGCGCCGGCCCCGCTCGGCGTCGTCGAGCAGGTGCTGGCCACCGGCGAGCCGGCCTCCGCCGACCGCGGCAGCGACCTGCTCGGCGCGTGGTGGGCCGAGAGCTTCGGCATCGGCTCGCTGCTCGCCGTCCCGCTGGGCCGCGCCCCCGGCGTCGTCGGGGTGCTCACCCTCGACAGCGCCGAGCTGCGGCCCTTCTCCCGCGAGGTGCGCCGCCTGGCGTCCGCCGCCGGCGCGCACCTGGGCGGCGTGGTCGAGCAGGCGCGCGCCGCCCAGGCCCGCGCCGAGGAGCTGCAGGCCACCGACGCCGTCCGCCGGCTGCTGGTGGAGGGCGCCGACGCCGGCGACGTCCCCGCCGCCGCGGAGGTCCTCGCGGCCGCCGTCCAGCGGCTGACCGGCACCGACCGCGGCGCGGCCTACCTGCTCGACGACGACGGCGTGGTCGCCGACATCCGCTTCGTCGGCTGGCCCGACGAAGCCCGCGCGGCGCTCACCGGGCGGGTCGGCGGCCGCCCCGCCGACGGCTTCCCGCTGTGGCGGGCCGTGGTGGAGGCGCGCCAGCCGGTGTTCGCCGAGGACGCCCGCGACGGCGGCCTGCTGTCCCCCGAGATCGTCGCGGTGCTGGGCCTCACCTCGTTCGTCGCCGTCCCCCTGCTGGCCGGTGAGCGGCTGCTCGGGCTCGTGGTGTGCGGGGCGGTGGGCCGCCGGGCCCGCTGGTCCCCGGCGGTGCGCGAGGCCGTCCACCGGATCGTGCTCGAGGGCGCGCTGGTGGTGGAGAACGCCGCTCTGCGCGCGGTCGAGCGGCTCCGGCTGGCCCAGCTGGCCACCGAGGCGCACCACGACCCGCTCACCGGGCTGGCCAACCGCCGGCGGTTCACCGAGCAGGTCGAGCGCACCATCTACGGCCGCCCGCACCGCTCGGCCGCCGTCCTGATGATCGACCTCGACCGGTTCAAGGAGATCAACGACAGCTTCGGCCACAGCGTCGGCGACGACCTGCTGTGCCTGGTCGGCCCGCGGCTGCAGGCCGCCCTGGGGCCCGGCGACCTGCTGGCCCGCATGGGCGGCGACGAGTTCGCGGTCCTGCTGCCCGACGCCGGGGACTGCCGCGCCCGCGACGTCGCCGAGCGGCTGGGCGAGGCGCTGCGCGAGCCGTTCGTCCTCGACGGCCAGCCGCTGCACGTCGACGCGAGCATCGGCGTGGCCCTGTGCCCCGACCACGGCCGCGACCGGTCGCTGCTGCTCGCCCGCGCCGACACCGCCATGTACGGCGCCAAGCGCGGCCGGTCGGGTTGGTGCGTGTGGACGCCGGAGGGCACCACCGACTCCCGCGACCGGCTGCGCACCCTCGAGGAGCTGCGCGCGGCGCTGGACACCGAGCAGCTGGTGCCGCACTACCAGCCGAAGGTCTGCCTGCGCACCGGCGACGTCATCGGCGTCGAGGCCCTGGTCCGCTGGGAGCACCCCACCCGCGGGCTGCTCACCCCCGACGTCTTCCTGCCGCTGGCCGAGCAGGCCGGGCTCATGCGCCGGCTCACGCTGCGGGTGCTCGAGCGCTCGCTGCTCGACCTGCGCCGGTGGCGCGACGCCGGGCACGACCTCGGCGTCGCGGTGAACCTGTCGGTGTCCAACCTGCAGGACCTCGCGCTCCCCGAGCAGGTGGCGCTGCTGCTGGAGGCGCGCGGCGTGCCGCCGGAGGCGCTGGTCCTGGAGATCACCGAGGACGTCCTCATGGCCGACGCCGCCCGCAGCCAGCAGGTGCTCGCCGACCTGCGCCGGCTCGGGGTGCGGCTGTCGGTGGACGACTACGGCACCGGTTACTCCTCGCTCACCTACCTGCGGGCGCTGCCGGTCGACGAGCTCAAGCTCGACCGCAGCTTCGTCACGTCGCTGACCCGCGACCCGCGGGCCGGCGCGATCGTGCGCAGCACCCAGCAGCTCAGCCGCGACCTCGGGATGACCTTCGTCGTGGAGGGCGTCGAGGACGCCGCCACGCTGGAGGAGCTGCGGCGCCTGGACTGCGACGTCGCGCAGGGCTGGCACGTCGGCCGCCCGATGCCCGCCGACCGGTTCCCCGGGTGGCTCGCCGGGCACCCGGTGCGCACGCTGGTGCCCGCGCAGCGGACGGGGAGCTAGCCGGCCCGGCGCGCCGGCGTCGCGAGCACCCGGCCGACGGCGACGGCGGCCCCGACGACGCCCAGGCCGAGGAAGGCCAGCGTCACGGTGCCCAGGCCGCCGGTGCCGACGGCGACCAGGTCGCCCTCGGGCCGGCGCGCGGTCGCCGCCAGCGCGATGGCCAGCCAGGTGACCGCCGGCAGCACGGCGACCACCCGCGAGCCGGTGAGCCGGTGCGCCGCGCTGACCAGCAGGAAGTTGCCGCCGGCCGCGGCGAGCACCGACAGCGGCACGAGCACGCCGCCGATCCGCAGCGGCAGCCAGAACACCTCCACCAGGGCCAGCCACGCGGCGACGGCGACCGCGAGGACCGCCGCGCCGGCGAGCGTGGCGGCGCGGGTCATCCGGGCAGGCCGGCGAACAGGTCGTCCTCCCAGCCCTGCGGGCCCTCGCCTCCCGGGCCGCGCTCGCCGCGCACCAGCCGGTAGTGCTCGACGCCGAGCACCTCCTGGCCGAGGTTGTTCGACAGCGCGAAGAACGGCCCGTCCACGGTGATCTGGGTGGCGTGCGCCCGCATGGCGGCGTCCTTGCGGCCCGCGTACGCCCGCCCGTCGACGGCGGCGGTGACCAGCTCGTCGGGCACGGCGAACGGGATGTCGTCGATGTCCCCGAGCCGCTCGAACGGGGCGGCCTCCCCCAGCGCGGCCATCGCCTCCGCGCCCTCGCGCAGCACCGAGCGCGGGGTGCAGCACCAGTAGACCTTGGCGACGTCCCACGCCCCGCCCAGGTCGGGGCGGTACGCCGGGTCGGCGGCGCGCTCGACGGCGGCCATGGCGACCCGGTGGGCCTGGATGTGGTCGGGGTGGCCGTAGCCGCCCCGCTCGTCGTAGGTGACGACGACCTGCGGCCGGACCTCCCGGACGACGGCGACCGCGTGCGCCACCGCCTCGTCGACGTCGGCCCGCCAGAACGCGCGTGGCTTCTCGTTGGCCGGCGTCCCCATCATCCCGGAGTCGCGGTAGCGCCCGGGGCCGCCGAGGAAGCGCCAGTCGGTCACGCCGAGGGCGTCCATGGCCGCCCGGAGCTCGGAGATGCGGTAGCCGCCGAGCTGGTCGGCGTGCTCGGGAGCGAGCAGCTCCAGCTCGGGGACGAGGACCTCGCCCTCCTCGCCGAGCGTGCAGGTGAGCAGCGTGACCTGCGCGCCCTCGGCGGCGTAGCGGGCCATCGTGGCGCCGTTGTTGATCGTCTCGTCGTCGGGGTGGGCGTGGACGAGCAGGAGACGACGCGAGGGCTCAGCGGAGGTCACGAGCGGTCATTGTCGCCTACCTCCTGAGCCCGCCACCGGGGTGTCGTGACCGGTGGCGGGCCCGGAGGGTCCCCGCCGGGTGCGGCGGCGGGGCTCAGCTCAGGCCGGGAACGGCACGAGGCCGCGGTGTCGTCCGGTAGGACGACAGATCACTCCGCGTCGACCGGGACGACCATCCGGGCCTCGGCGAAGTGGCAGGCCGACGGGTGGCCCTGGCCGCGGTCGACCAGCGCCGGGGCCTCCTGGGCGCAGATGTCCTGGGCCTTCCAGCAGCGGGTGCGGAACCGGCAGCCCGAGGGCGGGTCGGCCGGGCTCGGGACGTCGCCCTGGAGCAGGATCCGGTCCTTCTGCCCGCGCAGGTGCGGCTCGTGCAGCGGCACCGAGGACAGCAGCGCCTGCGTGTAGGGGTGCGACGGCGACCCGTACACCTCGGCGTCGGTGCCCTCCTCGACGATGCTGCCGAGGTACATCACCGCGACGCGGTCGGAGATGTGGCGCACCACCGACAGGTCGTGGGCGATGAACAGGTAGGACAGGCCGAACTCGTCCTGCAGGTCCTCGAGCAGGTTGACCACCTGCGCCTGCACCGACACGTCGAGCGCCGACACCGGCTCGTCGCAGACGATCACCTCGGGCTGCAGCGCGAGCGCCCGGGCGATGCCGATGCGCTGGCGCTGGCCGCCGGAGAACTGGTGCGGGTAGCGGTTGACGTAGTCGGGGTTGAGGCCGACGCGGTCGAGCAGCTCCTGCGTGCGCTTGAGCCGGCCCTTCTTCGGGGCGACGTCGTCGTGCACGGCCCAGCCCTCGGCGACGATGTCGCCGACGGTCATCCGCGGGTTCAGCGACGCGTACGGGTCCTGGAAGATGATCTGGACCTCGCGCCGGTACTCCTTGAGCGCGCGGCCGCCCATGCGGGCGACGTCCTTGCCCTTGTAGAGGATCGACCCGCCGGTCGGCCGCTCGAGGGCGACGATCAGCTTCGACACCGTCGACTTGCCGCAGCCGGACTCGCCGACCAGGCCGACGGTCTCGCCGCGGCGCAGGGTCAGGTCGACGCCGTCGACGGCGCGGACGTGCCCGATCGTGCGCTTGAAGACGATGCCCTGCGTCAGCGGGAAGTGCTTCTGCAGCCCGCGGATCTCGAGCAGGGGCTCGCCCAGCGACCCGCGCAGCCCGCTCGCCGCCGGCAACGCCTGCGCCGGTGCACCGGGCACCGCCTCGGTGGGCGGCGACGACTTCGACAGGGACGACGCCGCGGTGGCGCCGTGCTCACTCGGCTGGGACACCGAGCACCTCCTCGCTGTAGTGGCACGCGGCCTCGCGACCCGGGACGACCAGCCGCAGCGGCGGGACGTCGGTCGCGCACTCGCGGCCGGGCGCGGCCGCAGCACCCAGGCGGCGTCGGGTGCAGCGCGGGTGGAACGGGCAGCCGCTGGGGATGCGCGCCAGGTTCGGCGGCTGGCCGGCGATGGGTCGCAGCCGCCCGCCCTTGGCCTCCACCTGCGGCACGGAGCTCATCAGGCCGTCGGTGTAGGGGTGGGCCGGCTTGCTGAAGACGT
This sequence comes from Geodermatophilus sp. SYSU D01119, assembly GCF_054049975.1. NCBI lineage: Bacteria > Bacillati > Actinomycetota > Actinomycetes > Geodermatophilales > Geodermatophilaceae > Geodermatophilus > Geodermatophilus sp. SYSU D01119. The sequence continues at coordinate 10,440 of NZ_JBJGYL010000039.1, forward strand.
CGTCGACGGTGCCCCGCTCGACGATCTCCCCGGCGTACATGACCGCCACGTTGTCGGCGACCTCGTTGACGACGCCGAGGTCGTGGGTGATGAGGATCAGCCCCATCCCCGTCTCCGCCTGCAGGTCCTTGAGCAGGTCCATGACCTGGGCCTGGACCGTGACGTCGAGGGCGGTCGTGGGCTCGTCGGCGATGAGGATCCGCGGGTCCAGGGCGATCGCCATGGCGATCATGACGCGCTGGCGCATGCCGCCGGAGAACTGGTGCGGGTAGTCGTCGACCCGGCGGGCCGCGGCGGGGATGCGCACGCGGTCCATCAGCTCGATGGCCCGCTTGCGCGCCTCCTTCCTCGACAGCCCGCGGTGCGCGCGGAACATCTCGCCGATCTGGAAGCCGACGCTGTACACCGGGTTCAGCGACGACAGCGCGTCCTGGAAGATCATCGAGATGCCCGGGCCGCGGATCTTGCGCTGGTCCTCGGCGGGCATCTCCAGCATGTTCCTGCCCTGGAACCAGATGCCGCCGCCGGTGATCACCGCGGGCGGGGTCTCGAGGATCCCCATGATCGCCTGGGCCGAGACCGACTTGCCGGAGCCGGACTCGCCGAGGATCGCCAGGGTCTCCCCCGCCGCCAGGCTGTAGCTCACGCCGTTGACGGCGTTGACCACACCCGAGCGGGTGCGGAACTCCACGTGCAGGTCGTCGACCTCCAGCAGCGGGGTGCCGGAGGGGGCGAGCTCGCTGGTGGGCTTGGACAGGTCGAGGTTGGTCATGCGCGCTGCCTCGGGTCGAGGGCGTCGCGCAGGGCGTCACCCATCATCACGAACGCCATCACCGTCAGGGTCAGGATCAGGCTGGGGAAGAGCACCAGGTGCGGCGCGGTGCGGATGCTGTTCTGCCCGGCCGCGATCTGCAGGCCCCACGAGATCGCGGGGCGCTGCAGGCCGACGCCGAGGTAGGTCAGCGTCGCCTCCGCGGCGATGATCACGCCGATGGTGATCGTCGCGTAGACCAGCACCGGGGCGACGGCGTTGGGCAGGATGTGGCGCACCAGGATGCGGCGGCCCGAGGCCCCCATCGCGCGGGCGGCGGCCACGTAGTCGGAGCTCTTGACCGCGATGACCTGGGAGCGGACCAGCCGCATCGCCGTCATCCAGCCGAAGAGCGCCAGCGCGATCGCCACGGCGCCCGGGCCGCGGGAGTTGATGATCGGGATGCCGGTCGAGGGGCCCACGCGGAGCAGCACCAGCGCGCCGAGGATGAGCGGGAGCGCGTAGAAGATGTCGGCGATCCGGGCCAGGATCCCGTCGGTCACGCCGCCGTAGTAGCCGGCGATCGCCCCGACGAGGACGCCGAGCAGCAGGATGACCAGCACTGCGGTGACGCCGATGATCAGCGAGTTGCGGGCGCCGTAGACCACGTTTGCCAGGTAGTCGCAGCCCTGCTGGTCGAAGCCGAACCAGTGCTGCGCCGAGGGCCGGTCCTGGGAGTTGGCGAGGTCGCACGAGCGCGGGTCGGCGCCGCGGGCGAAGACCTGCGGCACCAGCGCCATGAGCAGGAAGACCAGGCCCAGCACGGCGCCGATCCAGAAGAGCGGGTTGCGCCGGAGGTCTCCCCAGGCGTCGCTCCAGAGGCTGTTCTGCCGCTCCTTGGTGACGTCGACCGAGGGGCTGGCCAGGCCGGTGGTGGTGCCGGCCTCGACCTCGTCCTTGCGCAGGTCCAACTGCTGCTGGTCAGTCATAGCGGATCCTCGGGTCGAGGACGGCGTAGAGCACGTCCACGACCAGGTTGAAGAAGATGAAGAAGAACACCATCAGGGTGACGATGCCGACGACGACCGCGCCCTCCTGGGCGCGCACCGCGTTGAACACCTCCCGGCCGATGCCGGGGAGGTTGAACACCGACTCGGTCACGATCGCCCCGCCCAGCAGCGTGCCGATGTCGGCGCCGATGAACGTGACGACCGGGATCAGGCTGTTGCGCAGCGTGTGCCGGACGATGACGGTCCGGTTGGGCAGGCCCTTGGCGCGGGCCGTGCGCACGTAGTCGGCGCGCAGGTTCTCCGCCAGGCTGGTGCGGGTCAGGCGGGCGACGTAGGCCAGCGAGCCCGAGGCGAGGACGAGACCGGGCAGCAGGTAGCTGTAGAGGCCGTCGTTGGTCCCGGCGATCGGGAACCAGCCGAGCTTGAGACCGAAGAGCAGCTGCGCGAAGAAGGCCAGCACCAGGATCGGGATCGAGACGATCAGCGTCGTCGAGACCAGCACCAGGTTGTCGAAGAAGCTGTTGCGCCGGATGCCGGCCAGCACGCCGGCGATCAGGCCGATGACGGCCTCGAAGACGATGGCGGTGAGCGCGAGCTTCACCGTGACCGGGAGCGTCCGCTCGATGGTGTCCAGGACCGGGCGGCCGCGGAAGTCGGTGCCCAGGTCGCCCTGGAACAGGCCCTTCATGTACTCCCAGTACTGGATGTACAGCGGGTCGTTGAGGTTGAAGCGGTCACGCAGCTCGGCGATGACGGCGGGCGAGAGCGGCCGGTCACCGCCCAGCGCGCGGATGGGGTCGCCCGGCAGGGCGTACACCATCGCGAAGATCAGGAATGACGCGCCCAGCAGGACCGGGATGGTGAGCAGCAGGCGGCGCGCTACGTAGCGGCCCATGGTCCCCCTCGGGGTGTGTGCGCCGCAGCGAGCGGACGGCGCCGGTGTCCATCGTGCCGCAGGCCCGGGCACACGCGCCGCCGGGGGCGACCGTCCTGGTCGGACGGGCGCCCCCGGCGGGTGGTGCGGGTCCTGCGGGGTCGGGTCAGCTGTTGACCGTGACCTCGGAGGTGACGATCCGCTGGAACAGGTCCAGGCGGACGTTGGAGACGTTCTCGGAGGTCACCGACTGGATCTCGGTGAAGAACATCGGGGCCATCGGCATGGCCTCGTTGATGATGTCCTCCGCCTCCTGGTAGGAGGTCACGCTGTCCTCGGGGGTCGCGGCCTGGTCACCCTCGACGACCAACTGGTCGACCTGCGGGTCGGTGTAGAACGAGTAGTTCGAACCGGCCGGCGCGAGCGACGAGGTCGTGAACAGCGGGGTGATGTAGCTGTCCGCGGCCGGGTAGTCGAAGCTCCAGCCGTACCGGAACGGGCCGGCGACGCCCTTCGACTCGAGCAGCGGCAGGTACTCGGAGAAGTCCAGGTTGCCCTGCAGGACGTACTCGACGCCGATGTTCTCGCGCAGCTGGTTGCCCACGGCCTCCATCCAGGCGTCGTGGCCGGCGCCGGAGTTGAACCACAGGTCGACCGGCTGGCTGCGGTCGAAGCCGGCCTCGTCGAGGAGGCGGTTGGCCTCGTCGGGGTCGAGGGTGCAGTAGGTGCAGCTGCCCTCGCGGTAGCCGTCGACGACCGGCGCGATGAACGAGTCGGCCGGGGTGCGGGTGCCCTGGAAGATCGCCTCGGAGATGGCCCCCCGGTCGATCGCCATGGAGAACGCCTGCCGGACCCGCGGGTCGGAGAACCGCTGGTCGTAGGTCGGGAAGCTCAGGTAGGTGATCTGCGAGGACTCGGTCCGGATGAACCGGTCGCCGAACTCCGACTCGGCCGACTCGATGACGTCGGGCGGGATCACGTCGACGATGTCGAGGTTGCCGGCCTGCACGTCGGTGTAGGCGGTGTTGACGTCGGCGTAGACGACGTAGTCGACGCCGTCGGCCTGCGCGGCGTCGTCGCCGGCGTAGTCCTCGTACCGGGTCAGGCTGATGCCCTGGCCGGGGACGTAGTCCTCGGAGGCCTGGAACGGGCCGTTGCCGATCGGGCGGGTGCCGAAGCCCTCGGGGTCCTCGAAGAAGGCCGGGGGCAGCGGGTAGAAGGAGTTGTAGCCCACGACCGCCGGGAAGTTGGAGAACGGCGAGGACAGCGTGACGGTGAAGGTCAGGTCGTCGACGACGGCCAGGCCGCTCATCTCGGTGGCGGCCGGCTCACCGGTGGCGTTGCCCTCGGCGTCGACCGGCGCCTGCAGGTCGGCGTAGCCGGCGATCCGCGACAGGTAGGACGCGGCGCCCTGGGCGTTGGGGCTGTAGGCGGTGTAGTTCCACGCGTCGACGAAGGACTCGGCGTTCACCGGGCTGCCGTCGTGGAAAGTCCAGCCGTCCTTGAGCGTGACGGTCCAGGTGGTGTTGTCCTCGGACTCGATGGACTCCGCCACGCCGCTGTACTCGACCGAGCCGTCCTCGGCGTACTTGACCAGGCCGGTCCACAGCGAGTTGACGACCTGGTCGCCCTCGGACTCCGTGGTGTTGCCCGGCACGAGCGGGTTCTCCGGCTCGCCGATGTAGACGCTGAAGGTGCCGCCACCCTCGCCGCCACCGCTGCCACTGCCCGAGCCGCTGTCGTCGCTGCCGCCACAGGCGGACAGCAGCAGCGCGCCGGACAGACCGGCCGCGACGAGCGCCGAACGGCGCTTGCTCAACTTCACGTGCGATGCCTCCCTCGTCCCGCGCGTGCGGGGGGAACGGACTGGTCCATGCGTGCCCGGGCACGGAGGCCGGGCGTGGCGTCCATCAGGTGAACACCCGGGAACGGTCCCGGGACGCCGCGAGCGACCCTAGGCACCCTCGGTGAGGAGCGTCCACGGCCGTCACCAAGTTGTGACTGATGCTCACGACCTGACGGCGCGCGATGCAAACGGCACGGTACGCCGCCCTCGCTACAGCACGTGTTCCGGCCCCTCGGCCTTCCTCCCGCAGGACTTCCGCCGTACGGGCGGATGGGGTGTCAGGCCTGTACCAGCGGGTAACCGGAGGTCACCCGAGGAGAGGAGCTCACCGTGAGCGGCATCGACAAGCTGAAGAACAAGGCCCAGGAGCTGTCGGGCGAGGGCAAGGAGCGCGTCGGCGAGGCGACCGGGGACCGCGACCTGCAGGCCGAGGGTGCCAACGACAAGGCCGCCGGGAACCTCAAGCAGGCCGGCGAGAAGGTCAAGGACGTCTTCAAGTAGAAGGACCTCCCTGCCCCCCCACCCCGCGCTCCGCTCGGGGCGGGACCCTGCAGCGAGGCCGTTCCAGCACGTCCGCTCGGGCGCCGTCCCCGCCGGGACGGCGCCCGTGGTGCGTCTAGGGGCGGGTGAGCAGCGCCCGGACCGCGGGCAGCAGCGGGCGGTCGGCGGCGATCCAGTCGAGGGCCTCGAGGTCGGCGGCCCGGACCCAGCGCAGCTCGCGGTGCTCGTGGGCCACGGGCTCGCCCTCCGCCAGCCGCGCCTCCCAGACCCGCAGCGTCGAGGCGCCCGGCGCCCCGCCCGCGACCGCGCCGTCGAGGGGCACCTCCCCGACGAACGCCTGCGGGACGACGGTGACGCCCAGCTCCTCGGCGCACTCCCGGACCAGCGCCGCCTCGTGCCCCTCCCCCGGCTCCACCTTGCCGCCCGGGAACTCCCACAGGCCGGCGAGCGACCCCGAGCCCCGCTGGGCCACCAGCACCTCGCTCCCTCCGGCGCCGTCCCCGCGGACGATCGCCGCCCCGACCACCTGGACGACGTCGAGCGCCCGCACCGCCGCCAGCGCCGCGTAGCCGTCGAGGTGCCGGCGCATCGCGCGCAGCACCCGCCGGCGCAGCACCGTCCGGTCCACGAGACCGCCGAGCGGGCCCGGCAGGCCGGTCTCCCAGCAGACCTCCTCCTCGACGACGGTGCCCGCGCCGGTGGCGGTGAAGGTGCGCGCGTGGGTGAGCCGGCGGCGCCCTGGGCCGGGCGGCGCGGCGTACCGGTCGGACACCGGGCGCACCGACTCGACCTCCTCCAGCGGGAACGGCCAGGGGCGCCCGAGGGCCCGGGCGACGTCGAAGGCGACGGTCAGCGGCGCGGCCACGACCGTGGTGAAGCGCAGCCGGTACACCCCGTCACCCTCGCAGACGGGGCAGGATGGGCCGTCCAGGCACTCGTCGGAGAGGAACGCCGTGCGCATCACCGCCCGGGTCGACTACGCGGTCCGCGCGGCCCTCGAGCTGGCCGCCGTGGCCCCGGACGCGCTCACCTGCGACCGGATCGCCAAGGCGCAGGACATCCCCTCGAGGTTCCTCCAGGGCATCCTCGGCGACCTGCAGCACGCCCGGCTGGTCACCAGCCAGCGCGGCCGCGAGGGCGGGTACCGGCTGGCCCTGCCGCCCACCGAGATCTCCATCGCCCGCGTGATGCGGGTGGAGCAGGGCTTCCTCGCCGAGGTGCACGGGCAGCGCCCCGAGGACGTCAGCTACCCCGGCGTCGCCGAGGAGCTCGCCAGCGTGTGGGTGGCCGCCCGCGCCGCCTACCGGCGGGTGCTCGAGGAGGTCACGCTCGCCGACGTGGTGGCCGGGAAGCTGCCCGGGCACGTGGCGGAGCTCGCCGCCGTCGAGAGCGCCTGGCGGTCCTTCGGCGACGACCCCGCCTGAGCGCTGCGAGCCCGCTCGGCGAGACTCGACCCGTGAGCAGCGCGCAGCACGGTGGCGTCACCGTCTTCCTCACCGGCCTGTCGGGCGCGGGCAAGTCCACGATCGCCGACGCCCTCGTCGCCGGGCTGGAGGCCGAGGGCCGGCCGGTCACCGTCCTCGACGGCGACGTCGTCCGCACGCACCTGTCCAGCGAGCTGTCCTTCTCGCGGGAGCACCGCGACCTCAACATCCGCCGGATCGGCTTCGTCGCCGGCGAGGTGGTCAAGCACGGCGGCACGGTCGTCGTCGCGGCGATCGCGCCCTACGAGCAGGCGCGCGAGGAGGCCCGGGCACTCGTCGAGCGGCACGGCCGGTTCGTGCTGGTGCACCTGGCAACGCCGCTGGAGGTGTGCGAGGCCCGCGACGTGAAGGGCCTCTACGCCCGGGCGCGGGCCGGTGAGATCGCCGGGTTCACCGGCATCGACGACCCCTACGAGCCGCCGGCGCGCGCCGAGCTGGTCATCGACACGTCGGTCACGCCGCTCGAGGAGTCGGTGGCCCGGATCCGCGCCGCCATGGACGCACCCGCCTGAGCGCGCCGCCCCCGCTCGCGGGTGTGCGACCATGGAGCGCGTGACGGATCGCGGCAGCCTGCTCGTCGCGCGCCTGCACATCGACCTCGCCCTGGTCAGCAGCGCCGCCTGTCGCGCTGCGCGCTGACCACCAGTCCTCCCCCGCGGCCGTCGCCGCGACCCGACCTGGCAGCGCCCTCCGTGCGGGTGCGAACCGGCGCGGACGGCGCAGAGAGAAGTGCACCGTGTCCGCTCCTCCGCGTTCGAGCAACCGGCCACCGCGTCGCGACACACCGCAGCGGGGCCAGGGTCAGTGGGCGCTCGGTTACCGGGAGCCGCTGAACCCCAACGAGCGGATGAAGAAGGACTCCGACGGGCTCGAGGTCCGTCAGCGGATCCTCGACATCTACTCGAAGACCGGCTTCGACGGCATCGACCCCGGCGACCTGCGCGGCCGCATGCGCTGGATGGGCCTCTACACCCAGCGCGCCCAGGGCATCCCCGGCGGCAAGACCGCCGTGCTGGAGCCCGAGGAGCTCGAGGACTCCTACTTCATGATGCGGGCCCGCATCGACGGCGGGCAGCTCACCAGCGACGCCCTGCGCGTCCTCGGCGGCATCAGCACGGAGTTCGGCCGCGACGTCGCCGACGTCACCGACCGGCAGAACGTGCAGTACCACTGGATCCGCATCGAGGACGTGCCCGAGATCTGGCGGCGGCTGGAGTCGGTGGGCCTCAGCACGATGGAGGCCTGCGGCGACGTCCCGCGCGTCATGCTCGGCTGCCCGCTGGCCGGGATCCTCGAGGACGAGGTGCTCGACGCGACCGACGTCATCGCGCAGACCGTCGAGAAGTACGTCGGCTCCCCCGAGTTCAGCAACCTGCCGCGCAAGTGGAAGACGTCGATGTCCGGCTGCGTCGACCACTGCACCGAGCCCGAGATCGACGACGTCGCCTTCGTCGGCGTGCGCAACGAGGCCGGGGAGGCCGGCTACGACCTGTGGGTCGGCGGCGGCCTGTCGACCAACCCGATGTTCGCCCAGCGGGTCGGCGTCTTCGTGCGCCCCGACCAGGTGACCGCCGTGTGGGCGGCCTGCACCTCGGTCTTCCGCGACTACGGCTACCGGCGGCAGCGCAACCGCGCCCGGATCAAGTTCCTCATGGCCGACTGGGGGCCGGAGAAGTTCCGGCAGGTGCTGCAGGACGAGTACCTGCACGAGGCGCTGCCGGACGGCCCCGCGCCCGCCCCGGCGAAGCACGACCAGCGCGACCACGTCGGCGTCAGCCGGCAGAAGGACGGCCTCAACGCGGTCGGGTTCGCCCTGCGCACCGGACGGATCAGCGGCTCCCTGCTGACCACCATCGCGGGCCTCGCCGACGAGTACGGCCAGGGGCGCATCCGGACGACGACCCAGCAGAAGATGGTCATCCTCGACGTGCCCGGCGAGCGGGTCGAGGACCTCGTCGCCGCGCTCGCCGAGCACGACCTGCAGGTGCGGCCGAGCGCCTTCCGCCGCGGCACCATGGCCTGCACCGGCCTGGAGTTCTGCAAGCTCGCGATCGTCGAGACCAAGCAGCACGCGCAGGACCTCTACGCGGAGCTCGAGAAGCGGCTGCCGGACTTCGACACCCCGATCGGCATCAACGTGAACGGCTGCCCGAACAGCTGTGCCCGGTTCCAGACCGCCGACATCGGGTTCAAGGGCTCGATGGTCCGCGACGCGAACGGCGAGATGGTCGAGGGCTTCCAGGTGCACCTGGGCGGTCACCTCGGCGTCGAGGCGACCTTCGGCCGCAAGTTCCGCGGCCACAAGGTGACCAAGGCCGAGACCGCCGACTACTGCGAGCGCGTGCTGCGGGGCTTCCAGGAGCGCCGCACGCCGGGCGAGTCCTTCGCGCACTACGTCGCCCGCGCCGAGGAGGCCTGGCTGCTGTGAGTGAGGAGCCGACGTCGGGAAGGACCCGGCAGCTGCCGGTGTTCCACTGCCCGTACTGCGGCGACGAGGAGCTCACGCCGCACGAGGAGGGCTGGCGCTGCGGCGCCTGCCTGCGGGCCTTCTCGGTCCGCCTGATCGCGACGGGGGTGCAGGAGTGACAGCCGTGGAGGAGACCCGGCCGGTCGCGGCGACGCCGGAGCTCGCGGCCGAGGCCGACGCCCGGTTCGAGGGCATCGCCGACCCGGTGGAGCAGGCGCTCGCCGTGCTGCGCTGGGCCGGGGAGACCTTCGGCGAGGGCTTCGCCGTCACCTCCTCGATGGCCGACGGGCTGCTCGCCCACCTCGCCTCCCGCGCCGTGCCCGGCGTCAACGTGGTCTTCCTCGACACCGGCTACCACTTCGCCGAGACGATCGGCACCCGCGACTGGATCAGCAGCGTCCTGCCGATCACGCTCGTCAACGTCACCCCGCCGCGCACGGTGGCCGAGCAGGACGCCGAGCACGGCCCGGCGCTGCACGACCGCGACCCCGACCTGTGCTGCGCGCTGCGCAAGGTGCAGCCGCTGGCCCAGGCGCTCTCGGGCTACGCCGCGTGGGGCTCGGGCGTGCGCCGCGACGAGGCCGCCACCCGCGCCGGCACCCGCGTCGTCGACTGGGACGCCAAGCGCGGCATGGTGAAGGTCAACCCGCTGGCGGCCTGGACGCAGGACGACGTCGACGCCTACATCGCCGAGCACCGGGTGCCGGTCAACCCGCTGCAGGAGATCGGCTACGCCTCCATCGGCTGCGCGCCCTGCACCCGGCCGGTCGCCCCGGGCGAGGACCCGCGCGCCGGGCGCTGGGCCGGGCGCGGCAAGACCGAGTGCGGCCTGCACCTGTAGGAGCATCCCGACGTGCCCCGGCCGCCCCGCCTGTCCCCTGACGAGGTCGCGGCCGGGCTGCGCTCCCTGCCGCTGTGGAGCGGGGACACCGCCGGCCTGCACCGGACGGTGCAGCTCGCGTCGTTCCCCGCCGCGGTCGCGGCGATCGCCGCCATCGCCGACGTCGCCGAGGAGATGGACCACCACCCCGACGTCGACCTGCGCTTCCGCACGCTGCACCTGACGCTGGTCAGCCACTCCGAGCAGGGCGTGACCGCGCTCGACCTGGAGCTGGCGCGCCGCATCGACGCGCTGCTGCCCGTCTGAGCCGGAGGGCCGGCTCGGGGGGATCCTCCCCCGGGCCGGCCCCGTCGCGTGCGGCGGTCAGGCGCCGACGCGGCCCCCGTCGTGGCGGAAGGCGACCGCCACGCTCGGCCGGGGGAACGGGCGCTCGGGCAGCCGGTCGGGCCAGACGCTGGAGGGCGTGTCCCGGGTCGACCCGGTGGTCTCCCCCGGGTGCTGCACCGACACGAACACCGAGCGGCCGTCACCGGGGATCAGCGGGCCGCTGCACTCCGCGCCCAGCGGCACGGTGAGGAACGCCTTGAGGTGGCCGCGCTCGGGGCCGTCGACCGGGACGGCGAACAGCCCGTCGTTGGTGCCGGCGACCGTCCCGGCCTCCTGGTTGCGGGTGGACAGGACGTTGCCGTCCGTGGAGATCCACAGGTTGCCCGCGGGGTCGAACTCCAGGTTGTCGGGGCAGGAGATGGCGCTGACCTGCGACTTGTCGTACCCGGCGAAGTAGGTGGCCGGGTCCTCGGGGTCGCCGGCCAGCAGGAAGATCCGCCAGTTGAAGGTGGTCCCGGCGATCGAGCCGGTCTCCTCCCACTCGATGACGTGGCCGTTGCGGTTGCCCGCCCGCTGCTCGTATGTGCCCGACTCCGCGTCGAACGCGAAGGAGCGGGTCAGCGGGTTCGCCTCGTCGGCGCCGGGGCGCCCGCCCGCGCCGGTGCGGTTGGAGTTGTTGGTGAGCGCGGCGTAGACCCGCCCGTTGACCGGGTTGACCTGGATGTCCTCGGGCCGGTCCATCCGCGTGGGGACCTTCGAGGGGTCGACGACGACGGGGGCCGCCGGATCGGGGAAGTCGCCGCGGGCGTCGAGCTGCTTGCCGAGCCGGTCGGCGGCCAGCCGGGTGAAGGTCAGCACCCAGGCGACGTCCTTGCCCGGGACCATCGACCGCCCGTCCTGTACCAGCGGGACCCACGTGCCGGTGCCGTCGAACTCGCCGTCGGACGGCAGGCGGCCGCTGCCGTCGATCTCGGCGGCCGGCGAGTCGCCGGTGAAGCGGGCGACGTAGAGGTCGCCCTCCTCCAGCAGCGTCATGTTGTGCGCCCGTGCGCGGACACCCTGCCCGGGGTCGAAGCGGCGCTTGGAGACGAACTTGTAGATGTAGTCGAAGCGCTCGTCGTCACCGGAGTAGGCGACGACGCGGCCGTCCTCGGCGATCTGGACGTTGGCGCCCTCGTGCTTGAAGCGGCCCATCGCCGTGTGCTTGCGCGGCGTGGAGTGCGGGTCGTACGGGTCGACCTCCACCACCCAGCCGAAGCGGTTGACCTCGTTGGGCTCGCGGGACAGGTCGAAGCGCGGGTCGACCGTCTCCCAGCGCCGCGTGGGCGCGTCCTCGGCGCTCACGCCGTAGCGGGCCAGCCGCGGCTCTGCGGGGTTCTCCGGAATGGGCGCCGAGGTGCCGAAGTACTGGTTGAAGTTCTCCTCCCCGTGCAGGGTCGTCCCCCACGGGGTGATGCCGCCGGCGCAGTTGTTCAGCGTGCCGAGGACGGTGCGGCCGGCGGGGTCGGCGCTGGTGCGCAGGTAGGTCGACCCGGCGGCCGGCCCGGTGAGCGCGAAGGGCGTGTCCGTGGTGATCCGGCGGTTGCGGTCGAGCTGGCGGGTGGGCTGCCAGATGCCGGAGTCCCCCGACCGCTTGATCTGCACGACCGAGATGCCGTGCGCCATCATCGCGACGCGCTTCTGCTCGTCGGAGATGTCGCCGGCGCCCTCCTCGTCGGCGACGCCGCCGAACATGAGCTGCTCGTCGGTGTACTCGTGGTTGACCACCAGCAGCGCCTTGTTGCGGCCCAGCGGGAGGAAGCCGAGGAAGTCGCAGTTGTAGCCGAACTGCTTGGCCTGCGCCTCCGGCGTCTGGGCCTCGACGTCGAAGGGCGGGGCGCCCTCCTCGACCGGGTCACCCCAGCGCATGACGACGGCGTAGCCGTAGCCGGCGGGCACGACCAGCTCGTCGAGGAAGTTCTGCTGCACGGGCTGGAAGGTCAGGGCGCCGCCACCCGGGCCGCCGTGCCGCCCGGGGGCGGCGGCCGCCTGCTGCGGGAACAGCGGCGCCGCCGCGACGACCAGCGCGCCGGTGCCGGCCACCTTGAGCAGGTCCCTGCGGCTGATCGACGCCTGGACCACCGACTCGAACGTCGGGTTGTCGGTCCGGTTGGGCACGGGGGCGTCGCAGGCGTTGCCGCACTTGTAGTGGCAGGTGACGTGGCTGCGGGAACCGTGCCGCACCTGCATGAGCAGGGGCAGGAGTCGGCGCCGGCCGGCGAGTTCCGTCATCGGATTCCTTCGAACGGGTGACGAGGCCCCCGAACGGTAAGGAGGACCGGTCCCTCCTCAGGTGGCCAGCAGGTGAAACCACCGTGACCTGTGGGACGCCTGTGAGTCCGGCTCAGCCCTCGACGGGGAGCACGAGCAGCCGCAGCAGGCGGTCGGCCTCGGCGTCGGGGTCCTCGGTGAGGCCGGTGTGCACCGGTCCCGGCTGGACGACGGTGCTCCGCGGCGCGGTGAGCCACCGGAACCGCGAGCCCAGCGCCTCGCGGCCGGCGGCCCCGGCGGCGGGGTCCGCGGCGCAGACGTCGGCCGCGGCCTGCAGCGCCTGCCCGATCGCGCGCGGGTCGGCGGTCGGGTCCAGCGCCCGCAGCCGGTCGACGTCGAGGTGCACGCGGCTGCCGAGGTAGTCGCGCTGCCGGCAGTAGACGAGGACGCCGGCGTTGAGCGACTCGCCGCGCTCCACCCGGGGCACCACGCGCAGCACCGCGTACTCGAAGGTCTCCCGGCTCACCGCTGGCTCACCCCGGGCGGGGGCGGCGGGCCGAGCCAGGCGGGCCGGTTCTCCCCGCGCGGGGCACGGCGGCGGCCGCCGCCCGCGTCGGCCGCGGCGACCAGGCCGGGCAGCCACCCGTCGCGGGCGCCGAGGCGGGCCAGCAGCTGGGCGACGTAGCGCTCGCGGACGTCGCCGGGCGCCTCGTCCGGCGAGGGACCCTCCAGCCAGCCGTCGGGGACGCGCGCGAGCACCGCCTCCAGCAGCGGCCGGGTCACCCGCCCGGCGAGCGCGGCGTCGGCGGCACGGACGTCGGGCGCGCACTCGACCAGCGCGTGCTGGGAGGCGTCGTAGGGCCGGGCGACGGCGGCCTCCGCGCCCGGCCAGTGGTGGTGGAAGGTGAGCGCGGCGCCGTGGTCGATGAGCTGCAGCCGGCCGTGCCAGAACAGCATGTTCGGGTTGCGCCAGGAGCGGTCGACGTTGCCCACGAGCGCGTCGAACCACAGCACGCGCCCGGCCAGCTCGGCGTCGACGCCGTCCACGCCGGCCTCGAAGTCGAGCGCGCCGGGCAGGTAGTCCAGGCCGAGGTTCAGCCCGGCCGAGCGCTGCAGGAGCTCCTGCACCTCGGGGTCCGGCTCGCCCACCGCGAGCTCCGGGGCGACGTCGACGGTGACCAGCGCGGGCACCGGCAGCGCCAGCGCCCGGGCGAGCTCGCCGCACACCACCTCGGCCACCAGCACCCGCACGCCCTGTCCGGCGGCCCGCCACTTCACGACGTAGGTGCCGAGGTCGTCGGCCTCCATGAGCCCCGGCAGCGAGCCACCCTCGCGCAGCGGGGTGACGTAGCGGGTGGCGGTGACGGCGGGCAGCACAGTGCCGGACAACCTACGCCGGTCCACACTGGTGGCATGGGCCTGTTCCGGGCCGCGTCGCCCGAGGGCCTGCGCGACGCGCCGTTGACCTACGCCGAGGTCGGTGCCACCCGCGCGCCGCAGCTGCCGGCGGGCTACCAGCACGGCGAGTGGCGGGAGGTCGTCGGGTCGGGCCGGGAGACGTTCGAGCGGGTCGCCGCGGCGATCCTGGACTGGACGCCGCAGCGCAGCGTGGGCCTGCGGGTGCGCGCCACCGGCTCGCCGGGCGAGGTGGGCACCGTGGTCGTGCTGACGGCGGGGTTGCCGAGGCTGGGCTACGACATCCCCTGCCGCGTGGTGTGGGCGTCGACCACCGGCGACGAGCGGGGCTTCGCCTACGGCACGCTGCCCGGCCACCCCGAGGCCGGCGAGGAGTGCTTCACCGTGACGCTGACGCCGGCCGGCGAGGTCGTCGTCGTCCTGCGGGTGTTCTCCCGGCTGGCCACGCCGGCCGCGCGCGCCGTGCCGCCGGTCGCCCGGTTCGTGCAGGGGCTGGCGACGCGGCGCTACCTGTCGTCGCTGCGGCGGGCGGCCACCGCCGACGCGACGCGCTCCACCAGGTCCTCGGGCACCGGCCGGCCGTAGCGCAGGTGGACGGCGTCCTTCCCGGAGCGGAGCGGCGCCACCTCGGCCTCGAGCTCGCCGTCCAGGACCGGGACGGGGTACAGCGCCGCGTGCCTCTTCCACGCGGCGTAGTGCAGGCAGTAGCGGGAGCCGAGCATCGCGGCGGGCATGCCGTAGCGGATGGTCTCGGTGGCGCCCGGCATCCCGCGCAGGACGGCGCCGCGCACCTGCTGCAGCGCCTCCCGGGCCTCGGGCGGCAGGGCCGCCAGGTACTCCTCGACGGTGGCGGGGGCGGTCACGCCGCGGATCGTGCCGCAGCCGATGAGTCCGCGTTCCTCCCCCGGTCCCCCCTGCATGGGACTGGCAGCGGACGTGGCGCGGGTGGTGTCCGGCGCGGTGGAGGCCGGAGAGGTGCCGGGCGCCGCCTGGTGGGTGTCCCGCGGCGGCGAGGTGGCGCGGGGCGCCGCGGGCGCGCACACGCCCGGTGGGGAGGACCGCCTGGCGCCCGACGCCGTCTTCCGGATCGCGTCGACCACCAAGCCGGTGGTGGCCGCGGCCGCGCTGTCGCTGGTCGACGAGGGCCTGCTCGACCTGGACGAGCCGGTCGACCGGCTGCTGCCGGAGCTGGCCGGCCGCCGGGTGCTCGCCGACCCCGCCGACGCGTCCGCCGGCACCGTCCCCGCCCGCCGCCCGGTCACCGTGCGGGACGTGTTCACCTTCCGCCTCGGCCTGGGCATCGACTTCACCGCGCCCTGGCCGACGCCGACCGTCGCCGCGCTGGAGGCCGCGGGGCTGCCCGCCGGGCCACCGGCGCCCCAGGCGCTGCCCGCGCCCGACGAGTGGCTGCGCCGGGTGGCGTCGGTGCCGCTCGCCCACCAGCCCGGCGAGCGGTGGCTCTACCACGTGGGCGCCCAGGTGCTCGGCGTGCTCGCCGCCCGCGCCGCCGGCCGGCCGCTGCCCGACCTGCTGGCCGAGCGCGTGCTGCGCCCCCTCGGCATGGCCTCCACCGGCTTCGCCGTCCCGGGCGGCGCCCGCGACCGGCTCGGCCCGCACTGGACGCCGCCGGACGACGCAGGCACGCGGCACGTGTACGACCCCGCCGACGGCCAGTGGAGCCGCCCGCCGGCCTTCCCCGACGGCGGCGCCGGGCTGGTCTCCACCGTCGACGACCTCGCCGCCCTCGCGGAGGCGCTGCTCGCCGGCGGCGGGCCGGTGCTGCGCCCCGGCACGGTGCGGGTGATGCTCACCGAGCAGGCCGGACCGGTCGACGACGAGGGCGGCGGCTGGGGGCTGGGCCTCGGCGTCCGGCGCGAGGACGAGCCCGGCGGCCGGCACGCCGGGTCGTTCGGCTGGGACGGCGGCCTGGGCAGCTCGTGGTGGACCGACCCGGTGACCGGGACGACGGCGGTGCTGCTGACCAACCAGATGTGGGCCTCCCCCACGCCCCCGCCGGTGTTCGGCGCGTTCCGCTCTGTCGCGTTCGGCGCGCGGTGAACGGATCGCGCGGGCAGCCGTAGACCCCGGTGTGCGCACCTCACGGCCGAGGTGCCCGACCCACGGGGAGACACACCATGCGCAAGGGACTGACCACCGCCCTGACCCTGTCCGCCGCCGCGGCGCTCGCCGTCACGCTGGCGCCGACCGTCGCCTCGGCGGACGGCGGCGGGAACGGCTCCGGCCGCGACCGCCTGCCGGCCGTCGGCCTGGCCGGCGACCGCACGCTGGTCGGCTTCGACACCGACCGGCCGGAGCGGGCCCGCGCCCTCGGCGAGGTGCGGGGCCTCGCGCCGGCCGACGCCGAGCTGGTCGGCATCGACACCCGCGTCCAGGACGGGAAGCTGTACGGCGTCGGCCGCGGCGGCGGCATCTACACGATCGATCCCCGCTCGCTGCAGGCCACGAGGGCCGGCCAGCTCACCGTCACGCTCGAGGGGCAGTCCTTCGGCGTCGACTTCAACCCCGCCGCCAACGCGCTGCGGATCGTCAGCGACACCGGCCAGAACCTGCGCCAGCCCTTCGCCACCCCCGGCGCGGCGACCGCCGTCGACACCCCGCTCAACCCGGCGCCGGGCACCGGTGTGACCGGCGCGGCCTACACGAACAACGACCTCGACGCCGCCACCGCGACCACCCTGTTCGACCTGTCCACGGCCGCCGACCAGGTGGTGGTCCAGTCCCCGGCCAACGCCGGCACGCTGGCGCCCACCGGGGCCACCGGCGTCGACCTCACCGGCGACACCGGCTTCGACATCGCCCCGGCCCGGCGCGGCGGGCAGGCCGCCTACGCCGTCGCCGGCGGCCGCCTGTACGCCGTCGACCTGCTCACCGGCCGGTTCACCGACGCCGGCCGCATCGGCGACGGCTCCGTCACCGACCTCGCCCTCCCGCTCGGCGGGCGCTGACCGGCGGGCCCGGCTCCCGCCCCGCGGGAGCCGGGCCGCTCACACGTCCCGGCGCTCCAGCAGCACGGCGCCGGCCGCCCAGGCGCCCGCGGCCCAGGCACCGGCCACCGCCAGGCCCACCGGCCAGGTGGTGGGGACGGCGAGGAAGGCGTCCTCGCCCACCCGCAGCGCCGGCAGCGCCTGCGACAGCAGCTCCGCCGTCCGCCCACCGGCGATGGCGAGGGCGGGCGGGCCCACGAACACCAGCGCGATCCCGAGCCCGAGGGCGCCCGCCGTCGAGCGCAGCACCGCGCCCAGCCCGGCGGCGAGCACCGTGACCAGCACCGCCCCCGCCACCTGCAGGCCCGCCGAGCGCAGCACCTCCGGGTCGCCCACCGACACGCCGCCGGGCACCGCGACGAGCGTGGTGGCCGCCAGCACGCAGCCGGCCACCAGCAGCACGGTGACCAGTGCCGCCCACACCGCGACGACGACCGTCTTGGCGGCCAGCAGCCGGGTGCGGCGGGGCACCGCCACCAGCGACGACAGCGCCATCCCGCCGAACTCCGAGGTCACCGCCAGCACGCCGAGCACGACGAGCACCACCTGGCCGAACGCGAAGCCGGTGAGCACCACCCCGACGGCGGAGTCCGCGGTCGGGGCGCTGCGGGTGGTCGCGGCGGCCAGCCAGGCGAACGAGCCGACGACCAGCACGTACACGGCGGTGCACCACCAGGTGGAGCGCAGCGTGCGGAGCTTGGTCCACTCGCTGCGCAGCACCGCCGTCAGCGGCACCCTCACGCCACGCCCCTCACGCCACACCCCTCACGCGACACCCGCCCGGTACTCGACGTCCTCGCCGGTCAGCGCCAGGTAGGCAGCCTCCAGCGAGGCGACCACCGTGGTCAGCTCGTGCACCGGCACCGCGGCGGCGAACGCGACGTCGCCCACGGCCGCCGCGTCCAGGCCCTCCACCCGCAGCGCGCCGTCGACCTCCAGCGACACCGCGGCGCCGGCCCGGCGCAGCGCCGCGGCCAGCAGCGGCCCCTGCGGGCTGCGCACCCGCACCGACGCGCCGCGGCCGAGCAGGTCGGCCATCGCGACGTCGGCGAGCAGCCGGCCGCGGCCGAGGACGACGAGGTGGTCGGCGGTGTCCTCCATCTCGCTCATCAGGTGGCTCGACACCAGCACCGTGCGGCCCTCGTCGGCCAGGTCCCGCAGCAGCTCCCGCACCCAGCGGATGCCCTCGGGGTCCAGGCCGTTGACCGGCTCGTCGAGCAGCAGCACGTCGGGGTCGCCGAGCAGCGCGGCGGCGATGCCCAGCCGCTGCCCCATGCCGAGGGAGAAGCCGCCCACCCGCTCGTGGGCCACCGCCCCGAGCCCGACGAGGTCGACGACGGCGTCCACCCGGGCGGTCGGCAGCCCGTTGCTCTGCGCCAGCGCCAGCAGGTGCGCGTAGGCGGAGCGGCCGGGGTGGCGGGCGCGCGGGTCGACGAGGGCGCCCACCCGGCGCATCGGCACGTCGAGCTCGCGGTAGGGCACGCCGAGCACGGTCGCCGTCCCGGCGGTGGGCCGGGTGAGCCCGAGGACGCAGCGCATCGTCGTCGTCTTGCCCGAGCCGTTGGGGCCGAGGAAGCCGGTCACCCGGCCCGGCCGCACGGTGAAGGAGACGTCGTCGACGGCGACCCGGGAGCGGTAGCGCTTGGTCAGCCCCTCGACCTCGATCACGCCGACAGTGTGGCGACCGCGCCCGCCCGGCCCGCGGAGGCGCCGCCGGTGTCAGTCCTCGGCGTCGGCCGCGGCGCGCTCCCGCTCCAGCAGCTCCTTGCTCCGCACCAGCCGCAGCAGGGTCACCACGAGCAGCCCGCCGGCCATGTTGAGCAACGTGACGTACCAGAACCAGGCGAGCCACTCGCCGTAGCCGAACGGGGCGGTTCCGGTGTGGATGGCGCCGAAGACGAGCAGCGTGTCCAGGACGGAGTGGAACAGCTGCAGCCCGGCGAGGACGAAGGCACCGGCCACCGCGGCGACGATCTTCGCGCCGTCGGCCGAGGTGCCGTTCTGCATCCGGGTCATCAGCGTGATGACGACGCCGCCGAGGAAGGCCAGGCACACCGCGCGCAGGTCCAGCGGCGACTCGACGAAGTGCCGGGCGGACTCGACCAGCGTCGGGCCGAGCTCGGGGAACGCGTGCGCCACCACCCACATGAACGCCCAGCCGCCGACGAGGTTGCCCACCAGCGTCCCCGACCACAGGCGCGCCAGCTGCCCCCAGCTCGCCCGCCGGGCCACCACCGCGGTGACCGGCAGCAGGAAGCCCTCGGTGAACAGCTCGCTGCGGGCGAGCAGGAGCGCGACGAACCCCACGGAGAAGGCGAGGCCGGCGAGCAGGTGGCTGCCCGTCTCGGCGTAGACCGCCACCAGCGCGAGGACGCCGACCGAGACCTCCAGGCCGCCGGCCAGCCCGGTGGTGAGCACCTCCCGCCAGGTGCGGTGCAGCCGCTGAGCGCCCTGGCCGACCACCCGGTCGAAGGCCTCGACCAGCTCGTCCTCGGCGGGGGCGTCGGTGTCGCCGAGCTGGACGCGGCGCTGGTCGGTCACCTCGCACACCTACCCTCGGCGGCGTGCCCCCACCCGGACCGGTCGGAACGCCGCCGCTGGTGACGCTGCACCTGTGGGGCGTGCCGGGGCGGGCGGTGCCGCGGGCGGCGCTGCGGATGGCGTCGGTGCGCCCGGCGCTGGCCCGCACGCCCGGCCTGCGGTTCGCCAAGCTGCTCGGCACCGGCGACGGGCGGACCTTCACCGTCCGCGACGCCGACCCGCGCCGCTGGGGCCTGCTCGCGGTGTGGGACGACGAGGCCGCCGCCGACGCGCTCGACGACGGCCCGGTGGCGGCGTCGTGGCGGCGGATCGCCGACGAGGAGTGGTCGGCGCGGCTGCGCCCGCTGGTGGCGCGGGGCCTGTGGTCCGGGCGCGAGCCGTTCGGCAGCCCTCGGCCGCGGCGCTGGGACGGGCCGGTGGCGGCGGTGACCCGCGCCCGCCTCGTGCTGCGCCGCGCGGCCCGGTTCTGGTCGGCGGTGCCGCCGGTGTCGGCCGACCTGCACCGGGCGCCCGGGCTGCGGATGGCCGTCGGGATCGGCGAGGCGCCGCTGGGCCTGCAGGGCACCTTCAGCGTCTGGGACTCCGCGGCGGCGCTGAACGCCTTCGCCTACGACCGGCCCGAGCACGCCGCCGTCGTCGAGCGCACCGCCCGGGAGGGCTGGTACGCCGAGGAGCTGTTCGCCCGGCTGGCCCTGCTGTCCTCGCGCGGCACCCTCGACGGGGTCGACCCGGCGGCCGGCTGATCCGCCGGCCGCGGGGTCAGAGCCGCACGAAGAGGTGGATCTCCTCGCGGTCGTCGCCGGGGGCGAGCCGGATCGCGCCGGGCATCCGCCCGAACTCCTGGTAGCCGAGCCCCGCGTAGAACCCCTCGAGGCCGTAGCCGCCCCGCACGGTCAGGTGCAGCATCTCCAGGCCCGCGGCGCGGGCGGCGGCGTGCACGCCGGTCATCAGCGTCCGGCCGAGGCCCTGCCCCTGCCGGGACGGGTGCACCTGCACGCGCAGCACGGTGGCCCAGTGCCGGCGCAGCGGGCTGACCGACAGCGACAGCACCGCCCACCCGGCCAGCTCGCCGCCGACCCGCAGGACGACGACCCGCTCCCGGCCCGCGGCCGCCCGCGCGACGAGGGCGTCGAGGACCGGCGCGACGTCGTCGCGGGTCACCGGCGGCACGAAGCCGACCGCCCCGCCGGCGTTGCTGACGTCGGTCCAGCAGGCGAGCAGCTCCTCCCGCAGCTGCGCGTCCACGGCCTCGACGGCGGTGACCTCGGTCGACGGCGGGGCGGAACGCATGCCCCGATCATCGTCCGCGACGCAGGTCACCGGCGGCCCGGGTGCCGGTCAGCCGGGCGTGCCGCTCGGACCGAAGCGCTCGACCCGGATGTCGGCGGCCGGCACGCCCATGCCCACGAGCAGCTGGCTGGCCGCCTCGGCGAACGGCGTCGAGCCGCACACGTAGGCGGTCTGCCCGGGCTCCCACAGCGGCACGAGGTCGGGGGCGGTGAGCCGGCCGGCCGGGCGGATGCCGGAGGCCTCCCGGGTGGTGACCACCAGCGCGCCGGCCTCCCGCAGCTCGTCGGCGTAGGGCAGCTCGGCGAGCGTGCGGGTGGAGACGGCGACCCGCAGCAGGTCGGTGCGGCCGAGCTCGCGGGCGGTGCGCAGCATCGACACGAACGGCACGACACCGGTGCCGCCGCCGACCAGCAGGGCCGGCTCGTCGCCCTCCCAGACGAACCAGCCGCCGATCGGGCCGCGCACCTCGAGGGCGTCGCCGGGCTCCACGACGTCGGCCAGGTAGCCCGACACCTCGCCGTCGTCGAGCCGCTCGACCAGCAGCTCGACCAGCGGGTCGCCGGGCGAGGAGGCCAGCGAGTAGGAGCGCTGGGCCCGGTAGCCGTCCTCGGCGGTGAGCCGGACGACGTAGTGCTGCCCGGCCAGGTGGTCGACCCGGTCGGGCACCTCCAGCCGCAGCCGGACGGTGCGCGGGGTCGGGCGGGCCACCTCGCGCACCGTCGCCGTCCGCCAGCCCCCGGCCGGGGCCCGCAGCCGCCGGGGGCCCATCCCCGCCGGTGCGGCGCCCGGCTCAGTCACCCTGGTAGCGCTGCTCGCGCCACGGGTCGCCGCGGTCGTGGTAGCCGTTCTGCTCCCAGAAGCCCTGCTGGTCGCGCTGCAGGAGGGTCAGCCGGCTGACCCACTTGGCGCTCTTCCAGAAGTACAGGTGCGGCACGAGCAGCCGCACGGGCCCGCCGTGCTCGACCGGCAGCGGCTGCCCGTCGAACTCCCAGACGATCCACGCCTTGCCGCCGGTGACGTCCTCCAGCGGCAGGTTGGTGGTGTAGCCGGTCTTCGACGTCGCCATGACGAAGTGCGCGTCGGCGGTGGGCCGGGCGGCCTCGAGCAGGGTGTCGACGCTGACGCCGGCGAAGTGCGTGTCGAACTTCGACCAGGTCGTCACGCAGTGGATGTCGCCGCGGTAGTCCGAGGGCGGCAGCCGGTGGACGTCGTCCCACGTCCAGCTCGTCGGGTTCTCCACCCGGCCGTCGACGGTGATGCTCCACGTCTCGGGGGCGATGCGCGGGGTGGGCTCGGCGGTGAGCACCGGCCAGTCCCTCCCCACGTCGTACTGGCCTGGGGGCAGCCGCGGGTCGCGCTCGCGCCTGCTGCGGCCGAGGAAACCCCGGGTCGGTCCTGCCACGCGTCCTCCTCCGTTCGGGTGGTGCCGACGCGCACGCTGCCATGCCGCGCGGGCGCACACCAACGACCTGACCTGCGCTGAGGGTTCCCTTACATGAGGTGAGTCACTGCGTGTTCACGTGGCCGTAAAGGGGTTACGGAGCCTAACTTTGGTGCCGTGGTGACGGTGACGAACTCGGGCCAGCGCAGGACCCCGAAGGTCGCGAAGACGAGCTCGGTCGCGAAGAAGGCCGTGATGGCCGTCAGCGGCCTGATCCTGGTGGCCTACCTGGTCGTGCACATGATCGGGAACCTCAAGGCCTTCTCGGGCCCGGAGGCCTTCAACTCCTACTCGGGCTGGATCCGCACGGTCGGCAATCCGGCGCTGCCCGGTGAGACCGTGCTCTGGGTGATCCGGATCGTGCTGCTGGTCGCCGTCGTGGCGCACATCTGGGCCGCGGTGTCGCTCTGGCGGCAGGCCAAGCGCGCCCGCCCGACGCAGTACGTGGCCCGCAAGGCGGTGGCCCAGAGCTATGCCTCCCGCACGATGCGCTGGGGCGGCGTGATCGTCGGCCTGTTCATCATCTGGCACATCCTCGACCTCACCTTCGGCGCCGTGAACGCCGCCGGCCACGACAGCACCCCGTACGACCGCCTGGTCGCGAGCTTCGAGAACCCGTTCGTCACGGCCTTCTACATCCTGGCGCTGGTGCTGCTGGGCTTCCACCTGCGGCACGGCATCTGGAGCGCCACGCAGACCCTCGGCCAGAGCAACCGGCGCCGCGAGGTCACCGTCAACGCCTTCGCCATCGTCTTCTCGGTGGTGCTCATCGGCGGATTCCTCCTCACCCCCTTCGCCGTCCTCTTCGGCATCATCGACTGAGCTGGAGCACACCATGCCGCTCGACCTGTTCACCGTCGGTGAGCCCATCGCCGACACCAAGGCCCCCCGTGACGTCCCGATCGGCGAGCGCTGGAGCGAGCGCCGCTTCCGGGCGAAGCTGGTCAACCCGGCCAACCGCCGCAAGCTGACCGTCATCGTCGTCGGCACCGGCCTGGCCGGCGGCTCGGCCGCCGCCACGCTCGGCGAGGCCGGCTACAAGGTCAAGTCGTTCTGGTACCAGGACAGCCCGCGCCGCGCGCACAGCGTCGCCGCGCAGGGCGGCATCAACGCCGCGAAGAACTACCGCAACGACGGCGACTCGGTGCACCGCCTGTTCTACGACACGGTCAAGGGCGGCGACTTCCGCGCCCGCGAGGACAACGTGCACCGGCTGGCCGAGGTCAGCGTCAACATCATCGACCAGTGCGTCGCCCAGGGCGTGCCCTTCGCCCGCGAGTACGGCGGCCTGCTCGACAACCGCTCCTTCGGTGGCACCCAGGTGTCGCGGACCTTCTACGCCCGCGGCCAGACGGGCCAGCAGCTGCTCTACGGCGCCTACCAGGCCCTCGAGCGGCAGATGGCGGCCGGCACCGTCGAGCAGTTCCCGCGCACGGAGATGCTCGACCTGATCGTCGTCGACGGCCGGGCCCGCGGCATCGTGGCGCGCGACCTCATCACCGGCGAGATCAGCACCCACTTCGCCGACGCCGTCGTCCTCGCCACCGGCGGGTACAGCAACGTCTTCTACCTGTCGACGAACGCCAAGGGCTCCAACGCCACGGCGATCTGGCGGGCGCACAAGCGGGGCGCGCTGTTCGCCAACCCCTGCTACACGCAGATCCACCCGACCTGCATCCCGGTGCACGGCGAGTACCAGTCGAAGCTCACGCTGATGAGCGAGTCGCTGCGCAACGACGGCCGCGTGTGGGTGCCCAAGGAGCGCGGCGACACCCGCGACCCGCGGCAGATCCCCGAGGACGAGCGCGACTACTACCTCGAGCGGATCTACCCCTCGTTCGGCAACCTGGTCCCCCGCGACATCGCGTCGCGGCAGGCCAAGAACGTCTGCGACGAGGGCCGCGGCGTCGGCCCGAACGGCCTGGGCGTGTACCTCGACTTCGCCGAGGCCATGCAGCGGCTGGGCCGGCCGGCCATCGAGGCCAAGTACGGCAACCTCTTCGACATGTACGCCCAGATCACGGGTGAGGACCCCTACGAGGTCCCCATGCGGATCTACCCGGCCGTGCACTACACGATGGGCGGTCTGTGGGTCGACTACGACCTGCAGTCGAACGTCCCCGGCCTGTTCGTGATCGGCGAGGCCAACTTCTCCGACCACGGCGCGAACCGGCTCGGCGCCAGCGCCCTCATGCAGGGCCTGGCCGACGGCTACTTCGTGCTGCCGAACACGATCAACGACTACCTGGCCTCCGGCCCGTTCGACAAGGTCGACCCGCAGCACCCGGCCGCCGTCGAGGCGCTCGAGGGCGTCCGCGCGCAGACCGAGAAGCTGCTGTCGATCAACGGCAACCGGACCACGGCCTCCTTCCACCGCGAGCTCGGCCGCCTGATGTTCGACCTGTGCGGCATGGAGCGCTCGGAGGAGAGCCTGCGCAAGGCGCTCGACCGGATCCCCGAGATCCGGCAGGAGTTCTGGACCAACGTGAAGGTCCCCGGCGAGGCCGGGCGCTTCAACCAGAGCCTGGAGCACGCCGGCCGCGTCGCCGACTTCATCGAGCTCGCCGAGCTCATGTGCGTCGACGCACTGCACCGCAACGAGAGCTGCGGTGGTCACTTCCGGGCCGAGAGCCAGACCCCCGACGGGGAGGCCCTGCGCGACGACGAGAACTACGCCTACGTCGCGGCCTGGGAGTGGACGCCCGAGGGCGTCCCGCCGGTCCTCCACAAGGAGGACCTCGAGTTCGAGTACGTCCACCTCGCCCAGCGGAGCTACAAGTAGATGAACCTCAAGCTGCGTGTCTGGCGCCAGCGGAGCGCCGCGGAGAAGGGCAAGATGGTGACCTACGAGGTCACCGACGTCTCCCCGGACATGTCCTTCCTCGAGATGCTCGACGTCCTCAACGAGCAGCTCATCCTCGACGGTGAGGACCCGGTCTCCTTCGACCACGACTGCCGCGAGGGCATCTGCGGGTCGTGCGGCGTCATGATCAACGGCCGCGCCCACGGCAACGGCCTGTTCGACAACCACCCGCAGACGACCACCTGCCAGCTGCACATGCGGTCGTTCAAGGACGGCGACACGATCGACATCGAGCCGTGGCGGGCGACGGCGTTCCCGGTCATCAAGGACCTCGCGGTCGACCGGTCGGCGCTGGACCGGATCATCCAGTCGGGCGGCTACATCAGCGCCCCGACCGGCACCGCCCCCGAGGCGCACTCGATCCTCGTGGCCAAGAAGGACTCCGACGCCGCGTTCGACGCCGCCACCTGCATCGGCTGCGGCGCCTGCGTGGCGGCCTGCCCGAACGCCTCGTCGATGCTGTTCACGGCCGCGAAGGTCACCCACCTCGGGCTCATGCCGCAGGGCCAGCCCGAGCGCAACGACCGCGTGGTCAACATGATCCACCAGCAGGACCTCGAGGGCTTCGGCGGCTGCACCAACATCGGTGAGTGCTCCGCCAGCTGCCCGAAGGGCATCTCCATGGAGAACATCTCGCGGCTCAACCACGACCTCCTCGGCGCCCTGCGCGCCGGCGCGCGTCCGAAGAGCTGACACCTGCACCACCCGCCGGCGGGCGGGGACCCCGGCCGGGGTCCCCGCCC
>NZ_JBJGYL010000040.1:0-34153 GCF_054049975.1 Geodermatophilus sp. SYSU D01119
CCCCCCCCCCCCCCCCCCCCCCCCCCCCCCCCCCCCCCCCCCCCCCCCCCCCCCCCCCCCCCCCCCCCCCCCCCCGGGGGCTCAGGAGAAGAGCGCGCTGTAGCCGTTCAGCGCGGGCTGACCCCCGAGGTGGGCGTAGAGCACGGTCGACGACGGGTCGATCTCGCGGCGGCCGACCAGGTCGATCGTCGCGGCCATCGACTTCCCCTCGTAGACGGGGTCGGTGACCATGCCCTCGGTGCGGGCGGCCGTCTCCATGGCGCGGATCGTCGTCTCGTCGGGGATCCCGTAGACGCCGCCGTGGAACCGCTCGTCGAGCTCGACGTCGTCGAGGGTCAGCTCGCGCCGGACGCCGATCGCGCGGGCGGTCCGCTGGGCGATGCGCAGCACCTGGTCGCGGGTCTCGGCGGGCTTGGCGGAGGCGTCGACCCCCAGCACCCGCCGCGGCCGGGCGCCCTGCTCCTCCAGGAGCGCGAACCCGGCGACCATCCCGGCCTGGGTGGAGCCGGTGACCGAGCAGACGACGACGGTGTCGAAGAAGACGCCGAGCTCGGCCTCCTGCTGGGCCACCTCCAGCGCCCAGTTGGCGAACCCGTGCCCGCCGAGCGGGTGGTCGCTGGCGCCGGCCGGGATGGCGTAGGGCTTGCCGCCGCGGGCCTCGATCTCGGCGAGCGCGGTCTCCCAGCTCTCCTTGAACCCGATGCCGAAGCCGGCCTTCACCAGCCGCACGTCGGCACCGGCGAGCCGGCTGACCAGGATGTTGCCGACCTTGTCGTAGACGGCGTCGGGCCAGTCGACCCAGCTCTCCTGCACCAGCACGCAGGACAACCCGACGTGCGCGGCGACGGCGGCCACCTGCCGGGTGTGGTTGCTCTGCACCCCGCCGATGGACACGAGGGTGTCGCAGCCCTGGGCGAGCGCGTCCGCGACCAGGTACTCGAGCTTGCGGGTCTTGTTGCCGCCGTAGGCGATGCCGGAGTTGCAGTCCTCCCGCTTGGCCCAGACGGCGGCGCCGCCGAGGTGCGCGGTGAGCCGGTCGAGCCGGTGCACCGGCGAGGGGCCGAACAGCAGCGGGTGCCGCGGGACGTCAGCGAGGCTCGTCATGGGTCTCCTCCAGTTCGGACAGCAGCGCCGTCCAGATCTCGGTGGTCGTGGCGACGGCGGCGTCGACGTCCCCGGCCGCGCAGGCGGCGATCAGGCGGTCGTGCAGGGCGACCGACCCCCGCCCGTGCGCCGCGGCGAACCGGGCCCGCTCCAGCCGGCGGATGGCGGGGGTGAGGCGCTCGACGGTCGCGGTCAGCGCGCCGTTGCCCGCCCGGGCGAGCAGCACGCCGTGCAGGTCGTCGTCGGCGGCGAGCGCGGCGTCCAGGTCGCCGGCGTCCACGGCCGCGGCGAACCGGGCGTTGGCCGCGCGCATCGCGGCGACGTCGTCCCCGGTCACCCGGCCGGCCGCCTCCCGGGCGGCCAGCTCGTGCATGACCCGGACCACGGCGGCAGCGTCGCGCACCTGGCGCGGGCGCAGCGGCGTGACCCGGGTGTGGCTCTGCGGCTTGGCCTCGACCAGCCCCTCGTCGACGAGCTTGGCCAGCGCGGCGCGCACCGGCGCCACCGACAGCCCGAGGCGGGTGGCCAGCTCGGCGTCCTTGACCACGGCGCCGGGCGCGAGCTCGCCGGTGACGATCGCCGAGCGGATGCGGGTCAGCGCCTGGTCGCGCAGCAGCACCCGGCCGACGGGGACGAGGGGTGCGGTCACAACTGACATCTCAGATGTCAGACTGCTCCCCGTCAAGAGCATGAGCGCTACGGAGGCCGATCCGGTGCGGTTCCTGGCAGGCGGAGGCCTCGTCGGGGAGGGCCCGCGTCCGCAGGATCGACGGCATGGACTGGAGCACCGCCCCCGCCGACGCCGCCACCCACTTCGCCCGCCGGCTGGCCGTGGAGACCGACGTGTCCGACGTGCACGCCGCCCTCGAGACCGGCGACCCCGGGTTCGTGCTGCTCGACAGCCGCAGCCGGGAGGCGTGGGACCAGGGGCACGTGCCCGGTGCGGTGCACCTCCCCGGCCGGGAGCTCGCGGCCCGCGCGGAGGCCGAGCTGGACCGGTCCGTCCCGGTCGTCGCCTACTGCTGGGGCCCGGGCTGCAACGGCGCCACCCGCGCGGCGCTCGCGCTGGCGCTGCTGGGCTACCGGGTGCGGGAGATGATCGGCGGCTTCGAGTACTGGGCCCGCGAGGGCTTCCCGGTGGCGACGGCGGACGGCCTCATCCGGCCCGAGGTCGACCCGCTCACCGCGCCACGGGCGATCAGCTGCGGGTGCTGAGCTCGGGGACGTCGTCGTCGGCCAGGCGGGCCCACAGCAGCTCGTCGTGCTTCACGCCGTCGCCGTAGCGGTGGGAGCGGCGCAGCCGGCCCTCGAGCGTGAAGCCGGCCTTCTCCGCGACCCGGCCCGACGCGGGGTTCCCGGCGGCGTGCACGAGTTCGACGCGGTCGACCGGCAGCCGGGCGAACGCCCACCGGAGGACGGCGTCGACGGCGCGCGGCGCCACCCCTCGGCCGCGCGCCCCGGGGGCGACCCAGTAACCCACCTCGGCGTCGCCCTGGTCGAGGTCGACCGAGTGCAGCGCGACCGAGCCGACCACGGCACCGTCCGCGACGTCGGTGACCGCCCAGGGGACGAACGGGCGGTCGCCGACGTCGAGGCGGCGGGCGAGCCACTCCTCGGCCGCCTCCCGTGTGCCGTCCATCGCGACGGCGTTCCACAGCCGCAGCGCGGGGTCCTGGAAGGCCGACCAGACGGCGTCGAGGTCGCCGGCCCGCCACCGGCGGAGCAGGAGCGGGCCGGCCGGCAGCTCGTCGGGGTCGCGCACGGGCCCGATCGTGCCGGGGAGGTCAGCCGTCGGCCGACCCGGGGGCGGCCATCGGCTTCATGGTCTTGGCGGCCACCGTGTCGGGGGTCAGCGCGGACATCCGGCCCATCGCCTTGCTGGTGAGGGAGCCGGCGAACACCGACGCCTCGCCCTTCATCAGGCCCTCGTAGCCCTGGCGGGCCACCTGCGCGGGGTCGTCCTTGGCGTCGCTGGCCCCGAGCTTGGTGTCGGTGAGGTCGCCGCGGTCGAAGAACTCGGTGTCGGTGGGGCCGGGCAGCAGCGCGGTGACGCTCACGCCGGTGTCGGCGAGCTCCTCGCGCAGCGCCAGCGCCAGCGACTGCACGAACGCCTTGGTCGCCCCGTACACGGCCTGGAACGGCTGCGGCGCCTGCGAGGCCACCGACGAGGTGAACAGGATCCGGCCCTCGCCGCGCGCCTTCATGTCCTCCACGACGCGCTTGGCCAGGTGCACCGTCGAGCCGCAGTTGAGGGCCACCATGCCCAGCTCGGCGTCGAGGTCGGTCTCGGCGAAGGCACCGCCCACGCCGACGCCGGCGTTGAGCGCCGCGGCGGCCAGCGGGCGGCCGGAGCCGCGGACGGCGGCGACCAGCAGCTCCCGGTCGTCGTACCGCGTCAGGTCGCCGCGCACCGGGGAGACGTGGGCGCCCAGGCCGCGCAGCGTCTCCGCCGCGCTGTCGAGCTCGTCGTCCTCGGCGGCCACCACCAGGTCGAAGCCGTGCTCGGCGAACTGCTCGGCGAGGGCGAGTCCGATGCCGCTGGAGGCGCCGGTGACGAGGGCGAGGGGACGGTCGGTGGGGACGGTCACGGGGACTCCCGGGGATCGAGGCGGTGCGGTCACCCCGGACATGCCCATCCGGGACGGCCGCGACCCGCCACCCGGGTAGGAGGCACCCGTGGACCCGCGCCCGGTCGCCGTCACCGTCGACGACGCCCTGCGCCCGCTGCTGCCGGCCCGCGACCGCGCGGCCGGACGGCGGGTGCTCGGCGCCGACCCCGACGCGACCGTCGGCCACCTGGTGCAGGCCGCCGGGGTGCCGCTGACCGAGGTGGGCGAGCTGCTCGCCGACGGCGTGCCGGTCGGGCCCGGCGCCCGGCCGGGGGCGGTCGTCGTCGTCCGGGCCCGGCCGCGGCCGCAGCCGGTGCCCGCCGGCGGCTTCCTGCTCGACGTCGGCCTGGGCGCGCTGACCCGGCGGATGCGGCTGCTCGGCCTGGACACCGCCTGGTCGCCGGAGGCGCGCGCGCCCGACGCCGACGACGCCGAACTGGTCGCGGCCGCCGTCGCCGAGGACCGGGTGCTGCTCACCCAGGACCGCGGCCTGCTGATGCGCCGGGCGCTGCCCGCGGGGGCGTGGGTGCGCGGCGGCGGCCCGGACGAGCAGCTCGACGACGTCCTCGACCGGTTCCGCCCGCCGCTGGCGCCGCTCACCCGCTGCCCGGCCTGCAACGGCGTCCCGGTGCCGGTCGACGCCGCGGCGGTGGCCGGCGAGCTGGAGCCGGGTACCCGGCGCACCGCCACCGACTTCACCCGGTGCCCGGGCTGCGGGCGGGTCTACTGGCGCGGCGCGCACGCCCGTCGCATCGACGCCCTGGTCGCCCGGGCCCGCCGGGTAGCGGGCCATTAGCGCTACGAAGGCCGGTCCCTCGTCCGCCATCCGGGGACTGGCCCGCGGGGGCCACGAGTCGGCCCCCGCGTGTCAGCCCCGCCGGGCAGGAGCACGGGCGTCCGCTAGCCCGACGGAGGGAACCCCGTGCCCGAGTACTCGCTCCCCGACCTGCCCTACGACTACGCCGCCCTCGAGCCGCACATCTCCGGCCGGATCATGGAGCTGCACCACGACAAGCACCACCAGACCTACGTGACCGGCGCGAACACCGCGCTGGAGAAGCTCGCCGAGGCGCGGGCGAACGACGGGCTGGGCACGGCGAACCTGCACGAGAAGAACCTGGCGTTCAACCTGGCCGGGCACGTCAACCACTCGGTGTTCTGGCCGAACATGAGCCCCGACGGCGGCGACCGGCCCGACGGCGAGCTGGCCGCCGCGATCGACGAGCACTTCGGCTCCTTCGACGGCTTCCGCGCGCACTTCACGGCGGTCGCCGGCGGGGTCCAGGGCTCGGGCTGGTCGATCCTCGCGTGGGACTCGGTGGGCCAGAAGCTGCTCATCTGCCAGCTCTACGACCACCAGGGCAACCTCGCCGTCGGCCTGGTGCCGCTGCTGATGCTCGACATGTGGGAGCACGCCTTCTACCTGCAGTACCAGAACGTGAAGAACGACTACATCGCGGCGTGGTGGAACGTCGTCAACTGGGCCGACGTCACCGAGCGCTTCACCCGCGCCCGCACCGCCACCGCGGGTCTCGTCGTCCCGGCGGCCTGAGCGCCTCCCGGGGCCGCGGGCGCGTCCGCGGCCCCGGGACGCAGGCCAGGCTCACCTCGGCCCGCGCGGGCCACGTCCTGGCCCGACCGTGACACCCCCGGCGGGCAGACCAGGAGCGAGCCCTCCCCCCGTCCGCCGCCGCGCCGCCCTGTGAGGCCCCCGTGTACCTGTCCAAGACCGAGGCCGCCGTCCTCCCGACGACGCTGGTCGGCACCCCGCGGACCCCGCCGCCGCCCGCGACCGGCCGCCGCCGCATCTGGCCGCTGCTCGGCCCCGCGTTCGTCGCCGCCGTCGCCTACGTCGACCCCGGCAACTTCGCCACCAACTTCTCCGGCGGCGCCTCGTTCGGCTACACGCTGCTGTGGGTGATCGTCGCCGCCAACCTCATGGCGATGCTCATCCAGAGCCTCACCGCCAAGCTGGGCCTGGCCACCGGCCGCGACCTGGCCACCAACTGCCGCGAGCGGCTGCCCAAGCCGGTCACCCGGGGGCTGTGGCTGCAGGCCGAGGCGGTCGCCATCGCCACCGACCTCGCCGAGATCGTCGGCGGCGCGGTGGCGCTGAACCTGCTGTTCGGGGTGCCGCTGCCGGTCGGCGGGATCATCACCGCCGTCGTCGCGTTCGTGCTGCTCGGCGCGCAGTCGCGCGGGCACCGGCCCTTCGAGCGGGTCATCACCGGCCTGCTGCTGGTCATCGGCCTGGGCTTCGGCTACACGCTGGTCGGCGCCGGCGTGGACCTCGGTGGTGTCGCCGGCGGCATGGTGCCCTCCTTCGAGGGCCCCGACAGCCTGGTGCTGGCCGCCGGGATCCTCGGCGCCACGGTCATGCCGCACGTCATCTACGTGCACTCCGCGCTCACGCCCGGCCGCTACGGGGACGTCGTCACCGCCGGGAAGACCGAGCAGGGACGGCGCCGGCTGCTGCGGGCCCAGCGCCTCGACGTGCTCGTCGCGATGGGCGTCGCGGGCCTGGTGAACGCGGCCATGCTGATCATCGCCGCGCAGCTGTTCACCGCCGACGACGGGATCGAGTCGCTGGAGAGCGTGCACGCCGGCCTCGGCGACCAGCTCGGCACCGGCGCGGCCCTGGCCTTCGCCGTCGCGCTGCTGGCCAGCGGCTTCGCGTCGTCGTCGGTGGGCACGCACGCCGGCCAGGTCGTGATGGCCGGCTTCCTCAAGCGGCACATCCCGGTGCTGGCCCGGCGGCTGATCACCCTCGCCCCGGCGCTGGCGGTGCTCGTGCTCGGCGGCGACCCGACCACGGCGCTGGTCTGGTCGCAGGTGGTGCTGAGCTTCGGCATCCCGTTCGCGCTGGTGCCGCTGCTGTGGCTGACCAGCCGCCGCGACCTCATGGGCGGCTGGGTGAACCGTCGCGTGACCACGGTGGTGGGCTGCGTCGTCGCCGCGCTGATCATCGGCCTCAACGCCCACCTGCTGATCGGCTTCGTCTCCTAGAGGGCGCTCCCCCGCGAGATCTGCACACTCGGGGCCATCCGGCCCCGGAACACCCCGGGTGTGCAGATCTCGCGTTCCCGGGCGACGGGGCGCCGACGGCGTCAGGCCGGCTCGGGCACCCCGCCCGGGTCGCCGCCCGGGTCGTCGGGAGTGGGCTCCACGGGCGCGGGCGGGAGGGGCTCCGGCGCGTCGGGCAGCAGCTCACCCGGGTCGTCGGGCACCGGCTCGGTGGGGTCGATGACCGGTTCCGGTTCTGGGATCGGCGAGACCATCCGCCGAGTCAACCAGCGCCCCCGGCCGGGCGCACCGCGTCGGGCGCTCCGCATCAGGCCCGGTGCGCGGCGGCCAGATCGGCGGTGGCCCGGATGTCGTCGGCCAGCCGCGGCCACAGCGCCCGCGGCAGCTCGTGCCCCATCCCCGGGTGGACGACGAGCCGCGCGCCCGGCACCGCGGCCGCCGTCGCCTCCCCGCCCTCCGGCCGGATCACGACGTCGGCGTCGCCGTGCACCACCAGCGTCGGCACCCGGACGGCGGCGAGCTCCGCGCGCAGGTCGCGGGAGGCGCGGTGCGCGGCCTGCTGCCGGCGGGCACCGGGTCCGGTGAGCCCCGACGCGTCGCGGGCCATGGCCACCCGCAGCACCGCCAGGTGGTCCTCGCGGTCGGCGGGGAAGCCGGGCGACCCGGTCACCTCCTGCATCGCGACCATGAACTCGGCCATCGCCTCCGGCGTCGTCGCGGGCCCGCGCTCCTTCGCCAGCCGCCGGGCCCGGCGGACGAGCGCCAGCGTGGTGCGCGGCCGCATCCGGCCGATCCGCGGCGACGGCGTGGACATGACCGAGGTGAGCGACAGCACCCGGGCGGGGTGCTCGACGGCGAGCAGCTGGGCGATCGTCCCGCCCATCGACGCCCCGACGACGTGCGCGGCCGGCCAGCCGACGGCGTCCAGGACCGCGAGCGCGTCGCCGGCCATGTCCGACAGCGAGTAGGCCGGGGCCACGCGCCGCCACGGCTGCGCCGGGACCGGGGTGTCCAGGTGGGTGGACAGGCCGACGTCGCGGTTGTCGAAGCGGACGACGCGGAAGCCGCGGGCGGCCAGCTCCGCGCAGAACCCGTCGGGCCAGCCGACCATCTGGGCGCCCAGGCCCATGACCAGCAGCAGCGGGTCGCCGTCGGCCGGGCCGAGGACCTCGTACGCGATCTCGACAGGGGTGTCGGGCTCGCCGGAGCGCGCGGTCAGGATGGTCACGGCTGCCTCCCGGGGCGGTCTTTGAGGATACAGTCGTACCACGAAAGGGGTGCCGGTGCCGAGACGCGTCGACCACGACGAGCGGCGCCGGCACCTGACCGCCGCGCTGCTCCGCATCGCGAGCACCCGGGGCCTGCAGGCCGTGTCGATGCGCGAGGTCGCCGCCGAGGCCGGGGTCTCGCTGCGGGTGGTGCAGTACTACTTCACCGACAAGCGCACGCTGATGCTCTCGGGCATCGCCGAGCTCGCCGCCCGGCTCGACCGGCGGGTGCGCGAGCGGGCGGCGGCGATCGGCACCGGGCTGCCGCCGCGCACCGTCCTCGAGGTGGTCCTCGGCGCGATCCTGCCCACCGACGAGGCCAGCCGCGCCGACCAGCTGGCCTGGACCGCCTACTACGCCGCCGGGCTCACCGACCCGGCCGAGGCCGTCGACGGCCGCTACGCCCCCGACGCGCTCGAGCGGTGGCTCACCGGGGTGCTGCAGCGCGCCGTCGACGCCGGGGAGGTGCCGGCCGACGTCGACCCGCGGATCGAGGTGGTGAGCCTGCTGGCGCTGACCAACGGCCTGGTCAGCAGCGTGCTGGGCCGGCAGCGCGACGTCGGGGACGCGCAGCGCGTGGTGGCCTACCGGCTGGACCGGCTCTTCGGCACGGCGGGCGGGGACTGATCAGGCGACCGCGACGCCCAGCACGTGCGGGCTGGCCGGCACGCGGACCCGCCCGGGCGGGAAGTCGAACCGCCGCGCGCGGCGCACGGTGAAGCCCGCCCGCTCGATGTCGGCGACCTGGTCGGTGGCCGTGTGGCAGCCCCCGGCGAGCAGCGGCCAGCCGGCGGCGTCGACGAGGCGCTGCACCCGCCGCAGCCGCCGGTCCTCGGCCACCGTGTGCTCGAGGAAGCGCAGCTCCCCGCCGGTCCCGACCACCCGGCGCACCTCCGCCAGCGCCTGCGCGCGCTCCCGGATGCTGCACAGGACCAGGCAGAGCACGGCGGCGTCGGCCCCGCCGTCGGGCAGCGGCAGCTCATCGGCCGTGCCGGCGTGCACCTCCACGGCGATCCCGGCGGCTCCCGCCTCCCGCTCGGCGGCGGCGCGCAGCCGCGGCTCGGGCTCGACGGCGACGACGCGGGTGACCGCCGGCGGGTAGTGCCGGAAGTTCAGCCCGTTGCCGCAGCCGACCTCGACGACGACGCCGGCCAGCCCGGCGAGCAGCTCCCGGCGGAGGCCGGCCATGCCGGCCTCCTCGAGGCGCCGGCTGACCCGGTCGTAGCAGCGGCTGAACACGGGGCGCGGGCGGTCGGTCGCCATGGGCCACGGTCCCGGCCGCGCAGCGACCGCGTCAAGCGACGGTCGACGCGGACACCGTGCTCAGACCGCCCAGATGCCGGCGAAGTGGTGCACCGGGCCGTGACCCGAGCCGATGCCCAGTGCCGCCCCGCCGGCCAGCGCGGCCTGCAGGTAGTCGCGGGCGCCCTCGACCACCGGCGCCCAGTCCGGCTCGGCGTCCGCCTCGGCGGCCGCGCGGCGGCGGGCCAGCAGTGCGGCGATCGCCGACGACAGCGTGCAGCCGGTGCCGTGGGTGGCCCGGGTGTCGATCCGCGGACGCACGGTCTCCACCACGCCGGTGGCGGTGGCCAGCACGTCGACCGACTCGTCCCCGCCCAGGTGACCGCCCTTGAGCAGCACCGCCCGCGGGCCGAGCTCCAGCAGCGCCCGCGCCTGGCCGGGCAGCTCCGCGACCGCCGTGGCCGGCGCCGCCCCGAGCAGCGCGGCGGCCTCGGGCACGTTCGGCGTCACCAGGTCGGCCACCGGCAGCAGCACGTCGCGGACGGCGGCGACCGCGTCGTCGTCGACGAGCCGGTCCCCGCTGGTGGCCACCATGACCGGGTCGACGACGACCGGCCCGGCGGCGCGGTCGGCCAGCCGGGCCGCGACCTCGCGCACCACCGCGGCGGTGCCGAGCATGCCGGTCTTCGTCGCGTGCACCGTCACGTCGTCGAGCAGGGTGGCGATCTGCTCGCCCACGAACGCCGCGGGCACCGGGTGCACCCCGGTGACGCCGCGGGTGTTCTGCGCGGTCAGCGCGGTGAGCACCGCGGTGCCGTAGGCGCCGAGCGCGCTGAAGGTCTTGAGGTCGGCCTGGATGCCGGCGCCGCCGCTGGGGTCGCTGCCGGCCACGGTGAGCGCGACCGGCACCCCCGCCCGCCCGGTCACCGGGCCGCCCGCAGGGCGCGCGCGGCGGCCGCCGGGTCCGGCGCGGCGCAGATCGCGGAGACGACGCAGATCCCGTCCACGCCGGTCACCAGCGGCGCCCGCTCGACGTCGATCCCGCCGATCGCCACGGTCCGCAGCCCGCCCGCGGAGGCCTCCTCCGCCAGCGCGGCGACGCCCTCGGGCCCGAGGCCGGTGCCGGCGTCGGGCTTGGTCGGCGTGGTCCACACCGGCCCGATGCCGACGACGTCGACCGTGCCCGGCGGCAGCGCCAGCGCGCCGGCGAGCTCGTCGGGCGAGCCGGTCGAGAGCCCGAGCAGCCGGTCGGGGCCGATCCGCTCGCGGACCTCGGCGGCCGGGGCGTCGTCCTGGCCGACGTGCACGCCGTCGGCCCCGGCCACGAGCGCGACCTCGACGTCGTCGTTGACGAACAGCGCCACGCCCGTGCCGGCCAGGACCTCCTTCACGCTGAGCGTCAGCGCGTAGAGCTGGCGGCACGAGGCCGTCTTGTCGCGCACCTGCACCGCGGTCACCCCGCCGGCCACCGCGGCGCGCACGACCTCGGCCACGCCCCGCTCGCCGGACAGCGCCGTGTCGGTGACGAGGTAGAGCGTGGGGTCGAAGGCGGGCCTCACGCGTCCACCCGCGCGGCGGACAGGTCGGTCACCGCGTCGAGGGCGTCGAGCCACAGCGGCGCGAAGGTGCCGGGCCCGGCGGCGACGGCGGCCGCGGCCTCGGCGGCCAGCGCGACGTGCGCGTGCGCGGCGACCGCGCCGGTGAGCGGGTCGGCGCCCGCGCCCAGGTAGGCCGCGACCAGCGCGCCGAGCGCGCAGCCGGCCCCGGTGGTGCGGGTGAGCAGCGGCGAGCCGCCGCCCACCCGGACGGTGCGGGTGCCGTCGGTGACGACGTCGACCTCGCCGCTGACGGCCACCACGCCGCCGGTGCGCCCGGCCAGCGCGACGGCGGCGTCGAGCGCGTCGTCGGCCTTGTCGGTGGAGTCGACGCCACGCCCGCCGGAGCCCGCGCCGGCCAGCGCCATGACCTCCGAGGCGTTGCCGCGGACGACCGCGGGGCGCGAGCCCAGCAGCTCGGCGGCGAGCCCGGTGCGGAACGGCAGCGCGCCGACGGCGACCGGGTCGAGCACCCACGGCGTCCCGGCGGCCGCGGCCGAGCGGGCGGCCAGCCGCATCGCCTCGGCGGTGGCCCGGGTGACGGTGCCCACGTTGACCAGCACCGCCGAGGCGACGGCGGCGAAGCCCTCGGCCTCGGCCGGCTCGTCGACCATCGCCGGCGCGGCACCGACGGCGAGCAGCGCGTTGGCCGTGAGCGTCTGCACGACGGTGTTGGTGAGGCAGTGCACGAGCGGCGCGCGGCCCGCGAGGGCGGACCGGGCAGCGGTCAGAGCGGCGGCATCCACGCCGTGACATCCCTTCGCCAGCATGACCTGGACAGGTTCGACGGGTGTGTTCTCAGCCCGCCGGACGGCGGACACCCCGAGTCACTGACCGGCGACGGTACCCCCGCCCGCCGCCGTCCCGCTGGCGGCGGCGTCGAAGAAGGCCAGCTCCAGTTCCATCGCCCGCCGGTAGGCCCGGCGCACGGCCGGGGTGTCGGCGGCCAGCCGGTCGAGCAGGGCCTCCAGCGTGCGCGCCAGCTCCTCGAAGCCGGGGTCGGCGTAGGTGTCGACCCACTCGCGGTACGGCGCCGTCGCGCGGGGGGCGAGGGCCTGGCCGAGGTGCGCGTACAGCCGCATGCACGGCGTCATGGCTGCGCACACCTCGCCGGCGTCGCCGAGCGCGGCCGTGGCCAGCAGGAACTCGGTGTAGGCCAGCGTCGCCGGGGCGGGCTCGACGGCGGCCAGGTCGATGTCCCAGCGCGCCGCGTAGCCGTCGTGCAGCCGCAGCTCCTCGCGGACCCCGTCGAGCAGGCCGGCGAAGGCGTCGAGCGTCGCACGGTCGCGGCTGTGCGCCACCCCGAGCGCGTAGGCCCGGGCGAACGCCTCGAGGAAGAACGCGTCCTGGGCGACGTACCCGGCGAACAGCTCCCGCGGCAGGGTGCCGTCGGCGACGCCGCGGACGAACGGCGAG
The DNA here is from genome assembly GCF_054049975.1 of Geodermatophilus sp. SYSU D01119. Classification (NCBI taxonomy): domain Bacteria; kingdom Bacillati; phylum Actinomycetota; class Actinomycetes; order Geodermatophilales; family Geodermatophilaceae; genus Geodermatophilus; species Geodermatophilus sp. SYSU D01119. The sequence goes on from NZ_JBJGYL010000040.1 coordinate 12,259, forward strand.
TCCAGCGACGCGGCCGCGAGGTCGGCGCTGCCGCGCCACAGGTCGGCCGACAGGCTCACGAGATCCTCACGAGGTCGCTCACGAGGTCGCTCACGAGGTCGCTCACGAGGTCGCTCACGAGGTCATCGCCCAGAAGTCCGCCTCCGCGGCGGCGACCTCCAGGAAGGCGGACTCGTCGGCCGGGCCCGCCGCGTCGGCCGCGGTCTCCAGCGCCGCCACGTAGCCCGCGAACCCCGGCGTCGTCCAGTGCTCGACGAACGGCCCGTACTGCCCGGCGCCGGGGCGGGCACCCCACCAGGCGTCGAGGTAGGCCCGCTCCACGGCCCACAGCGCGGTGAGGGCGGTGCCGACGTCGGCGACGTCGAGCCGGTACAGCAGGTCGCCGTAGGCGATGGTGGCCGGCAGCTGCGGCGCGGCGAGGTCGAGGCCCCGCTCGGCGGCGACCCGGCCGAACCAGTCGAGCTCCTGCACGAGTGCCACGCAGCCGTCGGCGAGGACGGCCTGCGCCGGGCGCGGGGCGCGGGCGAGCAGCCGCGCCTGGAAGCGCAGCAGGTCGCCGAGGAAGTGGGCGTCCTGCACGAGCCACGTGTCGAACGAGGCGTCGGACAGCGTGCCGTCGCGGACGGCGTCGAGGAACGGGGAGCGGGTGGCTCGGCCCCACGCGTCGGCGTGGCGGGCGAGCAGGTCGGCGACCGGCACGGCGGCCGACCCTACGGGGTGGTTATCGTGGCGGCGCCATGTGCGGGAGCTCGGGACAACCGGGCTGAGAGGGCGGCTGAGCGCGCCGCCGACCGCTGGAACCTGACCGGGTAATGCCGGCGTAGGGAGCAGCCATGAGCACGTCCGACCGTGTCCGTACCGGCGCCCGCACCACCGACGCGCCCCTCACCCTCGACGAGGCGCCGCCGCGCACCCTCGGCCTCGGCGAGTCCCTCGGCCTGTGGGCCAACCTCGGTGTCAGCCTGCTGCTCCCGGTGGCGGCGGTGTTCGTCGTCCTGCCCGGCCGGCCGCTGTGGGTGACCCTCGCCGCCGTCGTCGTCGGCGCGGTCATCGGCTCGCTGCTGCTCGGCGCGGTCGCCGCCGCCGGCGCGCGGGAGAGCGTGCCCGGCATGGTGCTGCTGAGGGGGCTGCTCGGCCGGCGCACGTCCTGGCTGCCCACGGCGTTCAACCTCGTGCAGTGCATCGGCTGGGCGACCTTCGAGATCGTCGTGATCGCCGAGGCCGCCGCCCGGGTGCTCGACGCGCCCCGCTGGCCGTTCGTCCTCGCCGCCGGCGTGCTGGCCACCGCGATGGCGCTGCGCCCGCTCGGCGTCGTCCGGCTGCTGGCCCGGTACGCGGTGTGGGCCGCGCTGGCCGCCGTCGCCTACCTGTTCGTGCAGGTCCTGGCCGAGCCGCTCCCGCCGCTGGAGGGCGGCGGGGCGACCTCGTTCTGGACCGCCGCCGACATCGTCATCGCGCTGCCGGTGTCCTGGCTGCCGCTGGCCGCCGACTACACCCGCCACGCCCGCAGCGCCCGCGCCGCCGGCGTCGGCTCGGCGGTCGGCTACGGCCTGGCGACCGTGGTGATGTTCGCGCTCGGCGTCCTCGCGCTGGCCGCCTACGGCAGCTCCGGCCTCGACGTGATCGGCGCGCTGCTGGCGGTGCCGCTGGGCGCCGTGGCGGTGCTCGTGCTGGTCGCCGTCGAGCTCGACGAGGCCTTCGCCAACCTGTACTCGACGGCGGTGTCGGCGCAGAACGTCGTCGGCCGGCTCGACCGCCGGGTGCTCGTCGTGGGCGTCGGCGCCGTGGCCACGCTGCTCGCGCTGACGCTCGACGTCGTCGCCTACGAGCCGTTCCTCTTCCTCATCGGCGCGGTGTTCGTGCCGCTGGCCGGCGTGCTGATCGTGGCCTACTGGCTCACACCGCGCGGGTCCTGGGACACCTCGGACACCGCGCCCGCCCGGCCGCTGTACCTGCTGCCGTGGGCCGCCGGGTTCGTGGCCTACCAGCTCACCCTCCCCACCTACTTCCCCGGCCCGGGCGCGGGCTGGACGGCGTGGTGGAGCGCCCGGCAGGCCGACCTCGGCATCGACCCGGGCAACGGGTGGTCGGCCTCGCTCGTCGGCCTGGCCGTCGCGGTCGTCCTCGCCCTGCCGCTGGTGCTGCGCGGCCGCCGGCAGCGCGCCGCCGCATGACCGACGTCGCCGTCGCCGTCGCCGGCGGCGGCCTGGTCGGGCTCGCGGTGGCCTGGCGGGCGGCGCGGCGGGGGCTGTCGGTGACCGTGGTCGACGACGCCCCCGGCACCGGCGCCTCGCTCGCCGCGGCCGGGATGCTCGCGCCGGTCACCGAGGCCGGGTACCGCGAGGAGGCGCTGCTGCGGCTGGGCGCGGCCTCGCTGGAGCGCTGGCCCGCCTTCGCCGCCGAGCTGGAGGCGGACTCGGGCCTGCCGGTCGGGCTGCGCACCGCCGGCACGCTGGTGGTCGGCTTCGACGAGGACGACGTCCGCGAGCTCGACGCGCTGCACGCCTTCCAGCGCGAGCTGGGCCTGGCCGCGCAGCGGCTGACCCCGCGCGAGACCCGCCGCCGCGAGCCCGCGCTGGCCACCCGGGTGCGCGGCGGGCTGCTGGTCGAGGGCGACCACTCCGTCGACGGCCGGGCGGTGCACGCCGCGCTGCTCGCGGCCGCGGAGGCCGCCGGGGTGGAGCTGCGGCGCGAGCGGGTGGCCGGCGTCGCCGTCGACGGCGGGCGGGCGGCGGGCCTGGTGCTCGCGTCCGGCGAGCCGGTCGCGGCGGGCGCCACCGTGCTGGCCCTCGGCGCGCACAGCGGCGGCCTGCCCGGCGTCCCGCCGCTGCCCGTGCGCCCGGTGAAGGGGCAGGTGCTGCGCCTGGCCGGCGCCGGAGGGCTCCTGGAGGGCACCGTGCGGGCGCTGGTGCGCGGCCGGCACGTCTACCTCGTCCCGTACGGCGGTGACCGGCTCGTGGTCGGGGCCACCGTCGAGGACCGCGGCTTCGACGCCCGGGTGACCGCCGGCGGCGTGCACGACCTGCTGCACGACGCCATCGAGGTCGTCCCCGAGGTGGAGGAGCTCGAGCTGGTGGAGACCCTCGCCCGCTGGCGCCCGGGCACGCCCGACAACGCACCGCTGCTGGGTCCCGGCCCGCTGCCCGGCCTGGTGCTGGCCACCGGCCACCACCGCAACGGCGTGCTGCTCACCCCGGTGACCGCCGAGGCCACCGCCGAGCTGCTCGCCACCGGCGCGCTGCCCGAGGTGGCGGCGCCGTTCACCACCGACCGCTTCGGGAGGACCTGAGTGCAGGTGACCGTCAACGGCGACGCGGCCGAGCTGGCCGACGGCGCCACCGTGGCCGATCTCGTGGCCCAGCGCGCCCCCGGCCACGACCGGGTCGCCGTCGCCCGCAACGGCGACGTCGTCCCCCGCAGCAGCTGGGCGCAGACCCCGCTGGCCCCCGGCGACGCCCTCGAGGTGCTCGCCCCGACCGCAGGAGGCTGAATGACCACGGAGGACCTCACGGAGGAGCTGGCACCCGCCCTCGCCGCCGAGGAGGCCGGCGACCCGTTCGTCCTCGGCGGGGAGACCCTCACCTCCCGTCTGCTGCTCGGCACCGGCGGCGTGCCGAGCCTGGAGGCGCTGGAGGCCGCCGTCCGCGCCTCGGGCACCCAGCTGGTCACCGTCGCGCTGCGCCGCGTCGAGGCGTCCGCGACCGGCTCGATGATGCAGGTGCTCGACCGCGCCGGCGTCCGGCTGCTGCCCAACACCGCCGGCTGCCGCACCGCCCGCGAGGCGGTGCGCACCGCCCGCCTGGCCCGCGAGGCGTTCGGCGCCGACTGGGTCAAGCTCGAGGTGATCGGCGACGAGGTCACGCTGCTCCCCGACGCCGTGGAGCTGCTCGACGCCGCCGAGCAGCTGGTCGCCGAGGGCTTCACCGTGCTCGCCTACACCACCGACGACCCGGTGCTCGGCCGCCGGCTGGCCGACGCCGGCTGCGCCGCGGTGATGCCGCTGGGCTCGCCGATCGGCAGCGGCCTGGGCATCCGCAACCCGCACAACGTGGCCCTGCTCCGCGAGGCCGTCGACGTCCCCGTGGTCCTCGACGCCGGCATCGGCACCGCGTCGGACGCCGCGCTGGCGATGGAGCTCGGCTGCGACGCCGTGCTGCTGGCCTCGGCGGTCACCCGCGCCCGCGACCCCGAGCGGATGGCGCTGGCCATGCGGCAGGCGGTCGAGGGCGGGCGGCTGGCCAGGCTCGCCGGGCGGATCCCGCGCCGCTGGCACGCCGAGGCCTCCACCTCCTTCGAGGGCCTGCCGGCGCTGTGATCCCCCGCCTGCTCGTCGTCACCGACCGCACGCAGGCGGTGCGGCCGCTGTTCGAGACGGTCGCCGCGGCGGTGGCCGTGGGGGCGCGGGCGGTGCTGCTGCGCGACAAGGACCTGCCCACCGCCGAGCGGGCCGCGCTGGCCGACGACCTGTGCGACCTGCTCGACCCGGTCGGCGGGCTCGTCGTGTGGGGCGGGGCGGCCGGCGCGCCCGCCGGACTGCCGGTGCACCTGTCGGCCGCCGACCCCTTACCGGACGCCCGCCCGCCGCTGGTCGGCCGCTCCTGCCACTCCGCGGCGGAGCTCGCGCGGGCGGCGGCCGAGGGCTGCGACTGGGTGACCCTCTCGCCGTTCGCGGCCACCGACTCCAAGCCCGGGTACGGCCCGGCGCTGGGGACCGCGGGCCTCGCCGCGCTGGTGCCCGGCGCCCCGCCGGTGCTGGCGCTGGGCGGCGTGCGCCCCGGCGACGTGGCGGGCTGCCTCGCCGCCGGGGCGTCCGGCGTGGCGGTCATGGGGCCGGCGATGCGCGACCCCGCCGTCGTCGCCGACTACTGCGCCGCGCTCGCCGCCGCCTGACGTGCTCCGGGGCGGCCCGGGAGCACGAGGTTGAGCACGACGGCGACGACCGCCGCGACGACGATCCCCGAGTCGAACAGCGCGCCCCACTCCCCGGTGACCCGGTCCAGCGCCCCGGGCACCGACGCGATGCCGCGGCCGAGGGCCAGCGACAGCGCCACGACGAGCAGCGAGCGGGTGTCGAGGCCGTCCTTGGCCAGCATCTGCACGCCGATCGCGCAGACCATGCCGAACAGGACCAGCACCCCGCCGCCGAGCACCGCGGGCGGGATGGCGGCCAGCACCGCGGCCACCTGCGGCAGCAGCGAGAGGCCGACCAGCACCAGCGCGCCGATGGTCACCACGTGCCGGCTCATCAGCTTCGTCAGCGCCACCAGGCCGATGTTCTGGCTGAACATCGTCGTCGGCAGGGCGCCGAAGACCCCGCCGAGCACCGCGCTGCCGCCCTCGGCGAGGATGCCGCCGCGCAGCTCCCGCTGCGTGGCCGGCCGCCCGGCGCCGCCCTCGGTGACCGCGTGCACGGTGCCCACGGAGTCGACCATGTTGACCACGCCGACCACCGCCATCGACAGCACCGCCACCAGCGGGAACGACAGCCCGAACTCGAAGGGCAGCGGCACCGCCACGAGCGGCCGGTCCCCGACCCCGGACAGGTCGAGCAGGCCGAACGGGATCGCCACCAGGTAGCCGACGACGACGGCGACCAGCACCGACGCGGTGCACAGCAGCCCGCGGCAGAACTGGTTGAGCGCCACGGCGAGCAGGCAGACCAGCGCGGCGATGCCCAGGTTCACCGGGGAGCCGAAGTCGGGCGAGTTCGCGCCGCCGGCGGCCAGCGTGACGCCGCTGGGCAGCAGGCCCAGGCCGATGACCAGGATGATCGTGCCGGTCACCACCGGCGGGAACAGTGCCGCGACCCGGTGGATGCCCAGCGCGATGGCCACCTGGACGGCCGCGGTGACCAGCACGCCGCCGAGCACCGCCGACAGCCCGTGGTCCTCGGCCAGCGGCACCGCGACGGCGATGAACGCGAAGCCCGAGCCCATCATCAGCGGCAGCCGGCTGCCCACCGGGCCGATGCCGACGGTCTGCAGCAGGGTGGCCAGGCCCGCGCACAGCAGCGCGGCCTGCACCAGGAGCGTGGCCTCGCCGGTGGTGGCGCCGATGACGCCGGCCAGCAGGATCGCCGGCGTCAGGTTCGAGGTGAACATCGCCAGCACGTGCTGCAGCCCCAGCGGGACCGCGACCCGCCACGGCGGCCGGCCGTCGGGGTCGGCGGGGTCGGTGCTGCGGGGCACGGTGCTGCGGGGCACGGTGCTGCGGGACGCGGTGCCGGCGGCGCGGGACCGCACGGAGGACAGGACCATCGGGGGGACTCCTCGGCCGCAGGGAGCGGGTACCCGCAGCAGCGTCCCGGCGCGGTGTTCCGGGGACGTTCCGGCGGCGTGCCGGGCCGGTTCCGCCCCCTCCGGTGTGACGCTCCTCGCAGCCGTGTTTGAGCGGGTCCCTGGCGAGCCATACGCAGGTGTTCGAGCACGGCGTCCGGCAGGGGCGCACGACAGCCACGGGGAGCACACGGGTGATACGCGGACCAGCCGGGCCCGGCTGGCCGTCGGCACCTCCACCCCCGGCCTGGGACGGCGTCTCCTGGCAGCTGTCCGACGTCGCCGAGCTGCCCCGGGTGCGCGCGGAGCTGCGGCGCTCCCGCACGGTTGCCGTCCCCGCGGACCTGCGCGACCGGCTGCTGCTGGTCCTCGACGAGATGGCGTCCAACGCCCTGCGGCACGGCGGCGGGTCCGTGGAGGCCGCGGTGCGCCGCACCGGCGACGCGTTCCTGGTGGCGGTCACCGACGGCGACACCCGCACCGCCCCGACGCCCGCCGTCGACCGCGACCCCGCGCAGGGCGGCCTGGGCCTCTACCTGATCGCCGAGCTGTCCTCGGCGCACGGCTGGTACGTCGACGGCGACGCCAAGACCGTCTGGGCGGTCCTGCCCCGCTAGGGCCGTTGCGGGTGCAGCCGGATCGCCACGAGGGCGACGTCGTCCTGCAGCCCCTCCGGCCGCAGCCGGTGCACCAGCGCGTCGCACAGCCGCTCCAGCGGCAGCCCGGCCAGCTCCGTGAGCGCGGCCCGCAGCCGCTCGATGCCCTCGTCCAGCAGCAGGTCGCGGCCCTCGACCAGGCCGTCGGTGTAGAGCAGCAGCGTCGAGCCGCGACGGATCTCGACCTCCCGCGACGTGCGGTGCGCGCCCGGGTCGACGCCCAGCATCAGCTCCCCGCGCTCACCGCCGAGCCGGCGCACCTCGCCCTCGGGCGTGAGCAGCAGCGGCGGCGGGTGCCCGGCGTTGCACCAGCGCAGCGTCGTCGTCCCGGCCGCCCGTTGCTCCGGGGTCTGCTCCACCCGGGCGACGACGGCGGTGGCCATGGTGTCCAGGCCGAGCGCGTCGACGGCGGCGTCGAGCTCGCCGAGGACGGCGTCGGGCGGGGTGTCGCCGCGGTGGGCGATGCCGCGCAGCATCCCGCGCAGCTGCCCCATCGCGGCGGCGGCCTCGGTGTCGTGGCCGACGACGTCGCCGATGACCAGCACGGTGGCGCCGTCGGGCTGGAGGAAGGCGTCGTACCAGTCGCCGCCGACCTGGGCGACCTGCACCGCGGGCTGGTAGCGGACGACGATCTCGGCGTCGTCGGGCTGCGGCGGTGCGGTGAGCATGCTGCGCTGCAGCGCCTCGGCCAGCCGCCGCTGCTGGTCGAACAGCCGGGCGTTGTCCAGCGCGAGCGCGACGCGGTCGGCCACCTCGCGGGCGGCGGCGACGTCCTCGGCCGTGGCCGGCGCCCGCCCGGCGCCCCGGTAGACGCTCAGCGCGCCGAGCGTGCGGCCGCGGGCGACCAGCGGGAGGGTGACCGCCGTCCGGGGGGCGAGGGTGTCGAAGACGTCGCGCACCTCGCCCTCGGGCAGCGTCGGCCGGATCACCGCCGGCACGTCGGCGACGGTGAACAGCCGGCCCGACCCCAGCGCGCGCAGCACCGGCGCGTCCGGGGCGACCGACGCCAGCCGCAGCCCGGCGTAGGTGGCCGCCGCCGGCCGCAGCGCGGGGTCGGCGTGCCAGCTCGCGACGTCGTGCATCCGGCCGTCGGCGCCGTCGGCGAGGGTGAGGATGGCCCAGTCGCCCAGCACGGGGACGACGGCCTCGGCCACCCGCTGCAGCGCCGTCTCCTCCGCCGCGGGCGAGCCGAGCGTCGCCGACATGAGCGCGCTCACCTCGGCGACCAGGGCCAGCCGGGCGGCGCTGTCGCGGGCGCGCTGCTCGGCGGCCCGGCGCTCGGTGACGTCCAGGAAGTAGACCGACAGGCCGTCGGGCCCGGGCCAGGCGCGCACCTCGTACCAGGCGTCCAGCGGCGGCGGGTAGTACGCCTCGAAGACCCGCTCCTCCCCCCGCTCCATGGCCGCGCGGTAGTGGACCTCGAAGTCGCTGCCCACGGCCGCGGGGAACAGCTCCCAGATGTCCCCGCCGAGCAGGTCGTCCCGGGAGCGGTGCAGCACCCGCTCGGCCTCGGCGTTGACGTAGGTGAACCGCCACCGGCGGTCGAGGGCGAAGAACGCCGACCGCATGGTCTCGAGCACCCGGGAGACGCGGGCGTCGCCCTCGCGGAGGCGGGTGGTGTCGATGCCGGCGCCGAGCAGCCGCACCGCCGTGCCGCGGTCGTCGGCCAGCGCCCGGCCGCGGCCCTGCACCCAGCGGGTCTCCCCGGTGGGCAGCACCACGCGGAACTCCGCGTCGTAGACGCCGACGTCGTCGATGGCGTCCTGCAGCGCCTGCAGCGTGCGGTCGCGGTCGTCGGGGTGCAGCCGCGCGGCGAACGCGTCGATCGACTCGTCGAAGCCCCCGGACCGGTAGCCGAAGATCGCCAGCAGCTGGTCGTCCCAGGACAGCCGGCCGGTCACGAGGTCCCAGTCGAAGCTGCCGATGCCCGCGGCGTCGATGGCCAGCTCGAAGCGGATCCGGCTGACGTCGGGGTCGTCGGGCAGGAGCGACAGCGGCCGGGACGCCTTCCCCGGCGGCCCCGGGCGCTGCTCGGGGACGGTCACGGGGGAGGGGGTTCCAATCGTGCGGGGGAGCTGCGGTTCGCCGTCCTTTCTCCCATGCCGGGCGCGGCGACGACAACCGGTGTGCCGGAGACGACACGGCGGGGCCCCGGCCGCGCGTGCGCGGACCGGGGCCCCGGGGGGTGCGGTCAGGCGGCCGGCCGGACCCCGAACGTCGCGAGCCAGTCCTGGACGACCGGGATGTCCACGCGCTGCAGACCGTCGATGTACCGGCAGTTGGCGGTGTAGCCGTAGCTGGTGACGGTGACGACGTTGCCCGAGGGCCCGAAGCTCGGGCCGCCGGAGTCGCCGAAGCAGGTGCCGCCGCCGCCACGGTTGTCGTGCTCGTTGCCGTTGACCTGCAGGATCTGCGCGGTCAGCTTCTGGCCGACGACGTCGGTGTAGCGGCGCAGGATCGGGTAGCTCTGCGGCGTCGGCTTCTGCGGGCCCGAGTCGGGCTGGCGCACCTCGGTGCCGTAGCCGACGGCGCGGAACAGCGTCCGGTTGAGCGCGGGCTGGCGGTACTGCTCCAGCTCGTTCGGCGCGGCCAGCTGCGCGGGCTCCACGCCCGCGGGCGCCGGCTCGTCGAGCACGATCACGCCGACGTCGTTCCAGTTGTCCGTGTCGGTGAAGTCCGAGTAGTCCGGGTGCGTGTGCGCGGTGCCGGAGACCCAGTCGACCGCGTCGGTCTCCTCGGAGCCGGTGAAGCCCACCGCCGGGTCGGCGACCGGCAGGTCCGCGGGGGCGGCCTCGTCGACGACGGGGTCGAAGGTGACCAGGGTCCGGCCCACCGTGCCGGCGGTGCAGTGCGCGGCGGTGAGGACGACGTCCTCGGAGACCAGCGTCCCGGAGCAGCGGAAGCGCCCGCCCGTGCCGTCGTAGAAGACGAGCATGCCGACGTTGTCGTAGATGTTCGTCCGGTCCTCGACGCCGCCGGTGACGGCGCCGGCCGGTGCCGGCGCGACCAGGCCGGCGGTGAGCAGGGCAGCGGCTCCGGCGAGCACTGCCTTGGTGCGTGCGTGCATCCCTCGTCCCCTCGGTGTCCGGAGGCCGCCGGGTGAGCGGCTCCACGCAGGGGAACGAACCGTGCACGGAGGGGATACGCAACTCGAGCGGATCGGTGCCGTCCGGGACGCCGGACGGGCGCCCCCGGGGCCGGCCGGCGGGCTGCCGGTCCGGCGCTCCGGGAGCGCCCGTCGAGGTCGTGTCCCCGCTCGTGTCCCGCTGGGGCCCCGCGCCGCGGGCTCGCGGGCCGGCGTCCTGCGGTCTCCTGTCGCGGCGCCGGGCCGGGGACCGCGGCCGGGTCCGGGAGCGCTCCTCGGGCGGCGGGGCCGCGCCGGTCCCCGGGACGCCGTCCTGCCAGGTCGTGCCGGTCGGAGACCCGGCGGACGACGGGGCGGGTCGTCCGGGCCGGGCACCGGCAGGTCCTGGTCCGCCTCCGCCGGCGGCTGCTGCCGGCGCACCGTGCCGCGTCGCGTCCGTGCCTCCCGGATGGGCCCGCGCGCTGTCCCCGGGCGGGGCAGTCGGCGGGAGGGTCGAGGCCGGATCGTCGTGCGGTGCGGTCTGCCGGCGGCAGGGGTCCCGCCGTCGCCGGGCGTCGCCCCGCCGCGTCGCGTCCGTGCCTCCCGGGAGGGTCCGCGCGCTGTCCCCGGGCGGGGCAGTCGGCGGGAGGGTCGAGGCCGGATCGTCGTGCGGAGGGGGCAGCCGGCGGCGCGGGTGCCGCGGAGGGGTCAGGGGGCGGCCACGGGGGCCGGGGAGGAACTGCTCGCGGGAGCGGGCCGGCGGTCCGGCTCCGGGACGGGAGCCGGGCCCGTCGAGCACGTCGACGAGGAGAGCGGACGCGCGGTCTCCGGGAGGAGGCGCGCAGGGGGTCAGCCGGGGGCGGGTGGCGGTGGCCGGGGCGAGCCCCGGGCCGGGGGTGGCACCGGGTCGCCCCGGGTGCGCACCGCGCCGTCGGCCGGCGGATCGGGTCCGCGCGCGGTCGGCCGGACCGGTGCCGGGCGGACGGGCCAGCCCGCGGGGACCAGCGCCGGTCCGGGCGGCCGGGGCGGCGGCGGCCAGGCGGCCGGACGGGCCGTGCCGGCCGGAGAGGACGCCGCGGTGGGGGAAGGCACCGCGGGCGTGATCGTGGGGGTGCTCGGCATCTCGGTGAGCACCACGGGGCCGTCCGCGCCGGACCGGCGCGGAACGGGGACGGCGGCGGGACGCGGGGCGCCCCAGGCGAGGTGGGCGCCGCCGGGTCCGGCGCCCCACATCGCCAGGCGACGGACGAGGCCGGGGCCGGGCGGGGGGACGGCGACCGGCGCGGTCGGCCAGGCGGCGTGCGCGCCGCCGGGTCCGGCGCCCCACATCGCGAGGCGGCGGACGCCGGCCCGCAGCCGGGCGCGCAGCCGCGAGCCGGGGGCCGGGGCCGGCTCGGCGCGCACCGGCGCGGGGGCGGGACCGGCGGCGGGCACGGCGGCGGGCGGGGCCGGTCGGGGACGCGGCACCGGGACCGGGCGGGCCACCGGCAGCGGCCGCAAAGCGCGGCCGGGGGCGGCGCCGGCGACCCGGGCGCCGGCGACGCGGGCGCCGGCGACGCGGGGAGCGGCGGCGCGGCTGCCGCCGACCCGGGTGGTGGCGGCGCGCGCCGGGCGGCGGCGCTGGGGCAGGGCCTCGGCCCGCTCGAGCAGCTCGAGCCAGCCGGCGGGGACCAGGTCGTCGGGCAGGGTCGCCGACGCCGGGGCGGGTGCCCGGTCGATCGCCATGCCGTCCTCCTGGGGGTCTGTGTCCGCGGCCGGGGAAGGTGCCGCGGACAGGGAGAACGGTAGGGAGCGGAACCCGCGCGGACGGCTGTTCCGGACACGTCCCGGAGTCCCCGTGACGCAACCGTTGTGCGGCTCTGACCTGCGGGTTGGTGACCGTGTGCTGACGGCGAGCACTTGTCGACGCGTCGACCGGTCCTGAGCGTGGGAGCGCTCCGGCGGGCCTCCGGTCACCCAGCGACACGTCCCGCCGCGCCCGGCGTGTCGCGCCCGGCGGTCCGGGTCCCCCGTCCGTGCCGCCCGGTTGCCGGTGCCGGGGGGCGTGCCCACGATCGTCCGGTGACGGACTCCGGCGCCACGGGCGCCTCCCGGACGGCGGACGGCGCACCGGACGCCCCTCCCGACAGCGCGCCGGACACCAGGCTGCGCCGCGCCGTCACCGGGAAGCTGCTGTACCTGTTCATCCTCGGCGACGTCCTCGGCGCCGGCGTCTACGCGCTGGTCGGCGAGGTGGCGGGGGAGGTCGGCGGCGCGATCTGGGTGCCGCTGCTCGTGGCGCTGCTGCTGGCCCTGCTCACCGCGGCGTCCTACGCGGAGCTGGTCACGAAGTACCCGCGGGCCGGCGGGTCCGCGGTGTTCGCCGAGCGGGCGTTCCGCTCCCCCGTCGTGGCCTTCCTCGTCGGCTTCTGCATGCTCGCCGCCGGGGTCACCAGCGCCGCCGGGCTGGCGCTGGCCTTCGCCGGCGACTACCTCGGTGTCTTCCTCGACGTGCCCGCCGCCCCGGCTGCCGTCGTGTTCCTGCTCGCCGTGGCGCTGCTCAACGCCCGCGGCATCCAGGAGTCGCTGCGCGCCAACCTGGTGATGACGCTGGTCGAGACGTCGGGCCTCGTGCTCGTCGTCGTCCTCGGCGCGGTGGTGCTGTTCCGCGGCGACGGCGAGCCGGCGCGCGCGCTGGAGTTCCCGCCCGGGGTGTCGGCCGGGACGGCGGTGCTGGCGGCGGCGCTGCTGGCCTACTACTCGTTCGTCGGGTTCGAGACGTCGGCGAACGTGGCCGAGGAGGTCCGCGACGTGCGCCGGGTCTACCCGCGGGCGCTGTTCGGGGCGCTGCTCACCGCCGGCGCCGTCTACGTGCTGGTCGGCCTGGCGGCGGCGGTCGTGCTGCCGCCGGAGGAGCTCGCGGACTCCAGCGGGCCGCTGCTGGAGGTGGTGCGCGCCGCCGACGCCGGGATCCCCGACCAGCTGTTCAGCGCGGTCGCGCTGGTGGCCGTGGCCAACGGCGCGCTGCTCACCATGATCATGGCGAGCCGGATGGCGTTCGGGATGGCCGAGCAGCGGCTGCTGCCCGCCGTCCTCGGCCGGGTCCTGCCCCGCCGGCGCACGCCGTGGGTGGCCATCGCCGTCACCACCGCCGTGGCGATGGGGCTGAGCCTGCTCGGCGACCTCGCCACGCTGGCCAACACCGTGGTGCTCCTGCTGCTGTTCGTCTTCATCAGCACCAACACCGCGGTGCTGGTGCTGCGCCGTGACCGGGTCGACGTGCCGCATTTCCGCGTGCCGGCGGTCGTGCCCGTGCTCGGCGTCGCGTCCTGCCTGGTGCTGCTCTGGCAGCAGGAGGCAGCCACCTGGGCCTTCGCGGGGGTGCTGGTCGCCGTCGGACTGCTGCTCTACCTGGTGACGGCGCTGCCGCGGCGCCGGGCGGCGGCCCGGGAGGACGCGGGGTCGCCGGGCGCGGGGGTCAGCCGACCCGGCTCCTGATCGCCGCGGCGAAGCGGGCGGCCGCGCCGTCGTCGGTGGGAAGGAACAGGCTCGGCTCGGTGAGCTCCACCTCGATCACCTGCGGCGCGCCGTCGTCGCCGGGCACGAGGTCGACGCGGGCGTAGAGCGGGGTCTGCCCCGTCCGCTCGCGCACCCAGGCGAGCACCCGGTCGCCGAGCGCGCGCTGGTCCGGCCCGGCGGTGCGGGCGGTGATCGTCTCCTCGGCGAACAGCCCCGGGCCGAGCGCCTCGCCGGCCAGCAGCGCGCCCTTGCCGAACGCGTGGCTGTACGCGCCGCCGACGTACACCAGCCCCGTCTCGCCCTCGGCGTCGAGCCGCGCCAGGTAGGGCTGCACCATCACCGCCCGGCCGCTCGCCAGGATCCCCGCGGCCAGCTCGCGGGCGTCGGCCCGCCGCTCCCGGGAGAAGCGCACGGTGTCCCGGGCGCCGGCGGAGACCACCGGCTTGACCACCACGTCGCCGGGCCAGCGCGCCAGCGCGCCGTCGACCTCGCCGGGCCCCTCCGCCCAGGCGGTGGGGACGACGGGCACCCCGGCGCCGGCCAGCTCGCGCAGGTACCGCTTGTCGGTGTTCCAGTCGAGCACCGCGGCCGGGTTGGCCAGCCGGGTGACCGCCTCCACGCGCCGGGCCCAGGCGAGGAACTCCCCGCGCCGCGGGGCGTAGTCCCAGGTGGACCGGACGACGACGGCCGTCGCGGCGGCCCAGTCGACCGTCGGGTCGGCCCAGTCGGCGGAGGAGGCGGTGAGGCCCTCGGCGGCCAGGGCGGCGACGAGCAGCGGCTCGTCCTCGTCCTTCCCGGCGGCCTCGGCGCAGCTGGCGAGCAGGACGTCGGGCACGGCGTGATCCTGCACCACGCCGTCTGCTGGGATGGACCGGTGGCTGCCACCCCCCTGGTGATCGACACCGATCCCGGCATCGACGACGCCCTCGCGATCCTGCTGGCCCTCGCCAGCCCGGAGGTGGACCTGCGGCTGGTCACGACGACGCACGGCAACGTGGAGCTCGCGCAGACCACCGAGAACGCCCTGCGGGTGCTGCACCTGGCCGGCCGCTCCGACGTCCCGGTGGCCGCCGGCGCCGCGGAGTCGCTGGTGTACCCGCAGCCCGAGCGGGCCGGGCACGTGCACGGGCGGACCGGGCTCGGCGGGGTGGAGCTGCCGCCCTCGCCGGCCGCCGTCGACCCGCGGCCGGCTGTGGTCGCCCTCGCCGAGCTGCTGCTCGCGTCGGATACCCCGGTGACCGTGGCCGCCATCGGGCCGTGGACGAACGTGGCGCTGCTGCTGGCCACCTACCCGGAGGCCGCCGCCCGCATCGGCCGGCTGGTGCTCATGGGCGGCTCGGCCGGGCGCGGCGGCAACGTGACCGGGGCGGCGGAGTTCAACGTGTGGGCCGACCCGGAGGCCGCCGCGCGGGTGCTCGGCTCCACCGTGCCCACGGTGCTGGTCGGCCTCGACGTCACGCTGCCCACGGTGCTCGACGAGGAGGGCATCGCCCGGTTCGCGGCCGCGGGCCCGGTCGGCGCCACGGCGGCGGCGATCCTGCAGCAGTACCTCGACCACGCGCGCAGCTCCTACGGCACCACCGGCGTGGTCGTGCACGACGCGCTGGCGCTCACCGAGGCGATCGTGCCGGGCACGCTGGGCACCGTGCGGCGCGACGTCGTCGTCGACACCACCCGCGGCGCCGGGCGCGGCCAGACGCTCGTCGACCGCCGGTCGGTGTCGGACTCCCCCACCGCGGTCGACGTCGCCGAGACCGTCGACAGCCCGGCCGCCGTGGAGTTCCTCGTCAGCCGCCTGACGGACCTGGCCGCCCGTCGGGGCTGACGCTCCCCGCCGACTGCACCACCGAGGCCACGATCCCGGCGGCGATGTCGCGCAGCTTGCGGTTGTAGCGCTGCGAGGCGTCGCGCAGCAGGTCGAAGGCGGCGTCGGCGTCGACCCGCCGCTGCGCCATGAGCACGCCCTTGGCCTGCTCGATCACCGCCCGCGACCGCATGGCGAGCTCCATGTTGCGGGCGTGCTCGCCGAGCTGGGCGTGCGCGTCGGCGTTGGCGACGGCGACCGCCACCGCCTCGGCCACCTCGCGCGCGGCCTCGGCCGAGGCGTCGGAGGCGAAGGCGCCGGCCTCGGTCGAGTAGATGTTCAGCGCGCCGATCGTGTGGCCCTGGTACGGCAGCGGCGTGGACAGGGAGCTGCGGACCCCGACGTCGACCACCCGGGCGGTGTAGTCGGGCCAGCGGGTCTCGGTGCGCATGTCGTCGACCCGCAGCTGGACCCCGGCCCGGCCGGCGTCCAGGCAGGGCCCGTACCCGCGCTCGTACTGCAGCTCGTCGGCGGCCAGCGCCATGTCGCCGTCGTGGGCGGCGGTGGTGGGCACGTCCCCGCGGACCAGCGTGATCGACGTCGACTCGGCGCCGGGCACGTGCTCGGTCGCCAGCCGCGTCACCTCACCCAGGACGTCGGACAGCTCCCGATCGGCCAGCCGCAGCCGGCTCAGCGTCCTCCACAGGTCCTCCACGCCGCCCATCCTGCCCCGCGACCCCCGTTCGGGGCGCCCGGCGGCCCGCGGTGGACCCTCCGCTGCGGGACGACGTGGTTTCGGCGAGGATGGGCGACGGTGTTGCCGGGCGACGGAGGGCGGACGATGGGCCAGGATGCGTGGCCGCTCGCACCCGTGCCCTCCGTGGCCGGCGACGTCTGGCACTGGCAGCTGGAGGCCATGCACGTCGTCTCCCGCGTCCGGGCCGACCTGCGGGCCCGCATCGCCCACCCGTCGGTGAGCACGTCCTCCACCGAGGACGCCCGCGACGGCCTGCTGCTGGTCTTCGAGGAGCTCGCCTCCAACGCGCTGCGACACGGCGGCGGCGACGTCCGCGCGCTGGTGGTGGCCGGCCCCGCCGGGTGGCTGCTCGACCTCAGCGACGAGGCGCCCGACCGGCCGCCGGTGCCCGCCGTCGACCGCGACCCGTCCCTGGGCGGCATGGGGCTGCACCTGGTGGCGCAGCTGTCGGTCGCCTACGGCTGGGAGCGCCGGCCGGGCCGCAAGCACGTCTGGTCCCGGCTGCCCTCCGGCCTGGCCCCGCTGGAGGGCATCGGCGACCGGGTGCCCGAGCCGCGGGCGCCGGAGATCCCGCGGGACTGAGGCCGCCCGCTCAGGCCGAGTCGGCCACCGGGGCGCCTTCGTGCTGGGCGCGGGCGCAGTGCGCGCAGCAGTAGAACTGCCCCTCGACGACGACGCCGTGGCCGACCACCTTCACGCCGCAGTGCTCGCAGATCGGCGCCATGCGGTGGATCGCGCACTCGAAGCTGTCGAAGGTGTGCGTGGCGCCCTGCGCCACCACCTCGAAGCTCATCGCGTAGTCGTTGCCGCAGACCTCGCAGACCGCCATGACGCCTCCCTTCCCCGGGAGGCGCCCGCGGACACCGGCGTCCGGCGTGTCAGCCGTTGCGGGCGGTCCAGCCGGACACGAAGTCGCGCAGGCTGCGGGTCGGCCGCAGCCAGGCGCCGTCGGCCGGGAGGGCGTCGAGCCGCACGCGGTCCAGCGGCGCGGTGAACGCCCCGGGCACGTCCTCGATGTCGATGAACTCGAGCAGGTCGGAGCCGATCGCGTAGCCGGCGACCTCGCTGAAGGCGACGACGACGACCTGCGTGCCGGCGCGGGCGAGCTCCTCGAGCGGCTCGGCGAAGTTGCGGCCGTCGCCGGAGAAGACGACGAGGCGGCGCAGCCGGTGGCTGTGCGCGCGCACCTCGATGTGGTCGAGCATCGCCTGGTCGATGTCGTCGTCGGGCTGCTGCTTGGGGCGGGCGAACACCGCGTAACCGAAGCCGCGCAGCGCCTCCACCCAGCGTTGCAGCGAGCCGACGACGGGCGGGATGTTGGCGAAGACGCACGCCTCGACCTCGGGCGCGTCCGCGGCGGCCGGGTCCCCCGCGCCGTCGACGAACCACGCGGCGATCGCGTCGAACCGCGGGCGGGACGCGGCCGTCGGGCGGGCGCCGATGACCGTGGACAGGGTCATGTCGATGTTGGGCGCGTCCCAGATGAGCAGGTCCAGCGCCGGCCGGCCGCGGCCCTGCGTCTCGTCGGGGAGCATGGCCGTCCCCGTCGCCGTCCCCGTGGTCGCGCCGTCGGGCCCGCTCGTCACCGTCACGGGGGCAGTCTGCCCGGTCGGCCCGGTGACCGGCGCGGACGCCCCCGGCACGGGACCGGGCGCGCCGTGGACGGGTGCGGGGACCGGTGAGGGGACGGGTACGGGGACCGGCGCGGGCGGGACGGGCGCGGGCGGGCCGGCCGGCGACGTCGCCCGGCGGACCGCGCGGCGGCGCACCGGTCCCGTCATGCGCGCCCGCTCCCCCGGGGCCTCAGCCGAGCCGGCCGGCGAGCGCCAGCGCGCAGGAGTCACCGCCGCCGTCGGACACCCGGGTCGCCCACCGCTCGACGTCGCGGGCGGCCATGGGGCGGGCGAGCAGGTAGCCCTGGGCGGAGTCACAGCCGGCCTCGCGCACCATCCGCAGGTGGTCGGCGGTCTCCACGCCCTCGGCGACCGAGCGGATGCCGAGGGTGTGCGCCAGCTCGACGATCGCGCCGAGCACCGCGCCGGTGCCCCCGGCGGCCAGCCGCTCGGCCGCGGTGATGAGCGACCGGTCGATCTTCAGCGTGCCGATGGGCAGCGCCATGAGCTGGGCGAGGGAGGACCAGCCGGTGCCGAAGTCGTCGATGGCGACCCGGACGCCGAAACCCTGCAGGACGGCGAGCTGGTCCTCGGCGCGGGTCGGGTCCTCGGCGACGCAGGTCTCGGTCAGCTCGAGCATCAGCTGCTCGGGGGCGAGGCCGGAGTCCCGCAGCGCCGCGCGGACGTCGCGCACCAGCGTCTCGGCGGAGAAGTGCCGGGCGCTGATGTTGACCGCCATGCGCAGCGCCAGCCCCTGCTCGGCCCACTGCGCGGCCTGCCGGGTGGTCTCGTGCAGCAGCCAGCGGGTGATCGGGATGAGCTGGCCGGTCTCCTCGGCGACGGAGAGGAAGGCGTCGGGGCCGAGCAGGCCGCGCTCCGGGTGCTGCCAGCGCAGCAGCGCCTCCACGCCCTCCACCTCGCCGGTGTCCAGGCGCACGACCGGCTGGTAGTGGACGACGAACTGGTCCTGGGCGCCGTCGCGCAGCCGGTTGGCGACGTCCATCCGCCACCGGGCGGCGTCGCGCAGGCCCGGGGAGAACAGGTGGACGCGGTCGCGGCCGGCGGCCTTGGCGGCGTAGCCGGCGGCGTCGGCGTCGCTGAGCAGCTGGTGGGCGTGCCGCAGTCCCGGCTGGGCGACGGCGACGCCGATGCTCGCCGACACCGGCACGGTCAGCCCGGCGGCGGTGAAGGGCCGGGCGAAGGAGCGCTGCAGCCGGAAGGCCAGCGAGGCGGCCTCGGGGGTGTCGCAGGAGCGGGCGAGGACGACGAACTGGTCACCGCCCAGCCGGCCGACGGCGTCTCCGGGCCGTACCTGGCCGGCGAGGCGGGCGCCGACGCGGCGCAGCAGCTCGTCGCCGACCTCGTGGCCGAGGGAGTCGTTGACGGTCTTGAAGCCGTCGAGGTCGAGGAACAGCAGCGTGGTGCGGCCGGCGTCCTCGGCGAGCGCCTGCTCGATGAGCTCGAGCAGCCGGGCCCGGTTGGGCAGGCCGGTGAGGTCGTCGTGCGAGGCCTGCCAGGCCAGCCGGTGCTGGTCGCGGACCCGCTCGCTGATGTCGGTGTGCGTGACGACGAGCTGGCCGGACTCGTCGACCCGCGCGGCCTGCAGCCGCCACCAGGAGTCGCCGTCGGCCAGCTGCTGGGCGTAGTCGCAGGCGAAGACGCGGTCGGCCGAACCGGGCGGGGCGGCCCGCAGCTCGGTGAGCCCCTCGGCGATGCGGGCGAGGTCGGCCGGGGGCAGGCCCTGGGCGATCTGGGCGAGGTAGTCGTCGCCGGGGCCGGCCACCTGCCAGCCGGCGGCGCGGACCAGGTCGTCGTTGGCCGACCAGCCGCGGTTGACGCTGCGGATCCGGCCGGCGCCGTCGAGCAGCACGGTGGGCGAGGGCAGGGCGTCCAGGACGGCGGCGGTCTGCCGGAGGGCGTGCGCCTGGGCGGCCTGCTCGCGGTGGCGGGAGTCGACGTCGCGGATGAAGACGACGAGGCCGGTGGCGTCGGCCGAGGCGCGCACCTCGAACCACCGGTCCCGGGGGCGGTGGAGGTACTCGAAGACGCGGGGGCGCCCGTCGGACATCAGCCCGCGCAGCTCCGCCTCGAAATCCGTGCCGCGCAGGTCGGGGACGCAGGCGAGCACCGTCCGGCCGAGCAGGGAGTCGGCGGGCCGGCCCAGCAGCCCCTCGAGGGCGGAATTCACCCACGTGAAGCGCCACTCGCGGTCGATGTGGCAGACCGCGTCGGGGACGCTGGCCAGCAGGTCCGGTGGTGCCACCGCGCCTGCGTGGTCGGACTGGTGCACGCTGATCTCTCTCCCCCCGCCGCACTCCGGGTCCGGCCCCTCGGACGTGTCCCGGGTACGGACCGGGACGGGATGGGAAGTCGGTCCGTGCGCGACGCGTACCCGAGGGTAGTGGAGCGATGCCTCCTCAGACAGGGGCGATCGTTGAACGTTCGACGAGCCTGCTCACGGGCGTGTCGCGGGGCAGCGTCCCGAGGACGGTCCCCCAGTCGCCGCCCAGCCGGGAGGCGCAGAACGCGTCGGCGACCTCCGCCGGGCCGTACCGCAGCAGCAGCGACCCCTGCAGGCAGAGGGCCAGCAGGCCGGCGACCCGGCGGGCCCGCAGCGGCAGCGCGTCGGGGTCGCCGAGCTCGGCCGCCAGCCGCTCCACGGCGTCGTCGTAGCGCGGGTCGGCGCCGCGGGCGAGCTCGAGCTCCGCGGTGACGGCGGCCAGCGACTCCCCCGAGCGGCCGAGCGCACGCAGGACGTCGAGGGCGATGACGTTGCCCGAGCCCTCCCAGATGCTGTTGAGCGGCGCCTGCCGGTACAGCCGCGGGAGGCCGGACTCCTCGACGTAGCCGTTCCCGCCGAGGACCTCCATCGCCTCCCCGACGACGGCCGGGGTGCGCTTGCAGACGAGGAACTTCGCCGCCGCGCCCGCCAGCCGCAGGAACGCCGTCTCCCCGCCGTCGACGGCCGCGGCCAGCCGGACGGCGAGCGCCGTGGCGGCCTCGCTCTCGACGGCGAGGTCGGCGAGCACGTTCTGCATGAGCGGCTGGTCGGCGAGCAGGGCGCCGAAGGCCCGGCGGTGGCGGGCGTGGTGCAGGGCCTGGGTGAGCGCCGCGCGGACGGTGGCCGCCGAGCCGATGACGCAGTCCAGCCGGGTGGCGTTGACCATCTCGAGGATCGTGGGGACGCCGCGGCCGGGGTCGCCGACCGGCCAGCCGGTGGTGCCGTCGAACTCGACCTCGCTCGAGGCGTTGGCGCGGTCACCGAGCTTGTCCTTGAGGCGCTGCAGGCGGAAGACGTTGCGGCTGCCGTCGGGGAGCACGCGCGGCACGAGGAAGCAGGACAGGCCCTCGTCGAGCTGGGCCAGGACGAGGAACAGGTCGCTCATCGGGGCGCTGGTGAACCACTTGTGCCCGGTGAGCGCGTACGTGCCGTCCCGGTTCGCGACCGCGCGGGTGGTGTTGGTGCGGACGTCGGAGCCGCCCTGCTTCTCGGTCATGCCCATGCCGGCGACCAGCCCCGGCTTGGCGGCCGGGTCGGTGAGGCCGGGCGCGTAGCCGCTGCCGGTGAGGCCGGGCCCGTAGCGGGCGGCGAGCCCGGGTGCGGCGCGCAAGGCGGGGACGGCGGCGTAGGTCATCGTCACCGGGCAGCCGTGGCCGGCCTCGACCTGCGTCCAGGCGAGGTAGCCGACGGCGCGGCGCACGTGGGCGTGCCGGTCGCCGGCGTCGGCCGCCGCCCACGGCGCGCCCGCCAGGCCGTGCCCGAACGCCGTCCGCACGAGCTCGTGCCAGGCGGGGTGGAACTCGACCTCGTCGACCCGGTGCCCGTAGCGGTCGTGGGTGCGCAGCACGGGGCGGTTCTCGTCGGCCAGCCGGCCCCACTCGCGCGCCTGCTCGCTGCCGGCCAGCCGCCCGAGCCCGGCGAGCGAGGCCAGCGTGGCCTCGTCGGCGTGCCGGACGCACGCCTCGGCGAGGGCCGTGTCCCCGGCGACCGGGTCGTACCCGACGAGCGGCGGGACCTGGTTGGTGACCTCGTGCGTGGCGCCCACGGCGGGCACCGTACGTCCTGGTGTCGCCCCGATCACACCGGCGTTCCACGTGGAACGGCACCGCGCGGTGTGCACGCGGCGCGTCGGGGACGGCCGCCGGGGGGGGGCGGGGGGGCCCCGGCGGCGCGGGGGGGGCCCGGCCGCCGGGGGGCCCCGCGGCGCGACGTCGCCCCGCCCGCCCG